>CAYQZK010000008.1:0-2070 GCA_964422015.1 uncultured Methylotenera sp. | reverse complement strand
TATACGCCTAGTGGTTTGTCAGATTGTTGAATATGTCCGGTTAGCCAATCCTTCATGGTCTGAAGTAAGCGTAACTCGTCACCATCTTCAGCGAGTTGAGAGATCTTTTTAATTTCTTCTTCTAAGTGTTGATGTTGCTTGTCATGCGCTTCGATGTCTGGATAGGCATACTTCAGCATGAGACCATGCTCCATTTCAAAATGTGCTGTTGTATAGGTCACTAGTTCTTTTAAATGATTTTCTAAATCACTGTCTTTCACATCTCTATACAAGCCACGATTTATTTCGTTAATCATACCAACAAGCGTGCGATGCTGATTGTCCATCTTATCGATACCAGTTAAGTCTGCGGCATTTAATGTAAGCCATTGCTTGTTAGGAGTGAAATCAATGGTTTGTTCTGTAAATGTGGCTTTATTGTGGCCGCTAGATTTATTTTTGTACATTGCATCATCGGCAGCCGCAATCAGTGAATCCATTTCCATCGCGTTATTTGGGTATATTGCAATACCTATACTGGTACCTACTTCGCATAATCCTCCCGTTGGTAATGTTATTGGCTGTTGCAGCACTTCAATCAACTTTTGTGCGATTACATCTGCATCTTCTGGAGAGGATAAGCCTGTGATAATTAACGCAAACTCATCACCACCTAAACGTGCCAGCATGTCGCATTCTCGAACTACTGCCTGCCAACGTTCAGCCACAGTTTTAAGTACAAAATCTCCGGCTTCATGTCCGTAAATATCATTTACTGGTTTGAAGCGGTTTAAATCCATGAACAAAAGCGCTACCAGGCTATTATGACGCCGAGCACGGGACAGTTCGCGTGCGAGCCAGTTAAAGAAATAGTAACGATTAGCTAGCTCGGTGAGCCGATCATAATTAGCTTGGTGGAATATTAATTCTGCACTTTGCTTTTCTTGTGTAATGTCGTGAAACAGTGCCACCCTAGTTTTCGGGCTGCCGTCAGCGTTATATATCGTATTGATTTTTAATCTTTCGGCGAATACGCTGCCATCTTTACGGCAGTTCCATATATCACCTTCCCATGCGCCAGTTGCGATCAATTCGCGCCACATATTTTTGTAAAACAGGGTATCTTGCCTATCAGACTTGAAAATACGTGGCGTTTTGCCTATCAACTCATTTTCTCGATATCCGCTGATGGCTGTTAATGCAGGGTTAACTGAGATAATCGTGCCATCTAAATCGGTAACCAACATACCTTCACTTGAATGTTCATAGACTAGGGCGGAAATTTTTAATGCCGATTCACTTCGTTTGCGTTCTTCAATTTCCAAGTGCAGTTTTTTCTGCAAATTCTGGAGCGCCAGCGCAATAAATATGCCCGTACCCACTACAATTGAGATGACGCTCACGATATAAAATTGCCCTACTTGCCAGTGATTATCAAATAAAACCTTAATGTCACTCTGAACGATATGTAAAGTTTTTAAGCCATTAGAGCAAGCGACCAATATTAACAATCCACCGAGCACCCGAAATGAGGTGGCAAGGGGCTTCTCTCGATAAGTCATGCAAATGATAGCGGTGTAAATATCAAATAAAATCAAGGGCAAACTCGATGCTAATGTTCGCCAACCAAAATCTGGTGTTACTAAAGTAAACCAGTAGACGATGCTTAATGTGATAGCAAACAATATGCACATGAAGCGCCAAGGCGGCCTGCGCTCAGTGGCAGTAATCGTTCCAGCATCAACCAGTAGCCACCCAGAAACGATTAGACTTTGCCCAAGCAATATTGAAATGAATGCAGGTATAACATCTCTAAAACCCAGCAATAATGCGCCTATCGCTAATAAGACTGAGCCGGCCGTCCAATACTTGACCGGCGTGTAATCTTTCGTAAGATTTAGCACATATTCCATAACGACTGCCCTACATATCAGGGCAATTGTAATCACGAAAAGTAGTGTTTTTATATCAAACATACCTAGTCCTACCTTAGATTAATAAACTAGAGCATAGCGCAAGGTGAGCTCGTCTGCGGTCAGAAAACCATTATCAACAGCGGCATCATGGCTGTAGCGAAGCTGCCATTGCTGT
>CAYQZK010000007.1:15103-33749 GCA_964422015.1 uncultured Methylotenera sp. | reverse complement strand
TGGGCAGTATCGTGATGGATAAAGTGGTCGTGCAGAAGCATGTGTTGTTGGCGGCCGGTAGCCTAGTGCCAGAAGGGAAAGTATTGGAAAGTGGGTATTTGTATGTGGGTAGGCCTGCGCGCAAAGTACGTGCATTAACAGCAGAAGAAATTGCGCATTTTAAGTATTCATCTGCACATTATGTGCGATTGAAAAATCAGTATTAGTGTTTTTTAGTTCCAATGAGTACTGACAATCAGTGGATTTTTTCCCATAGTAACGCGAGGGTTGCCGCCCAAATCTTGTATCGTTTTAATCTCTACCAAACCCGTTTCTGCCATTAAATCAGCTACAGTTTCTGCTTGATTGTAGCCATGCTCTAACATCAGCCAACCTTGTGGGTTGAGGTGTGCCAAGCAACTATCGAGAATAAGGCGTATGTCATTTAATCCATCTGCCCCTGAGGCGAGTGCTGAAATGGGTTCGAAGCGCAGGTCTCCTTGTGACAAATGTATGTCGTTCTGTTCGATGTAAGGGGGATTACTGACGATGAGGTTAAATTTTTTACCAGCTAATGCCTGAAACCAATTACTTAATATGAGCTGCACATTGGGTATTGCAAGGGAAGCTGAATTTTTCTTGGCAATTTCTAATGCAGCGTTGGACGCATCAACTGCAGTGACACTTGTTTGAGGACGGTTCTTGGCAATGGCAAGCGCTATTGCACCTGAGCCAGTGCCTAAATCTAAAACAGTGCAGTGGGTGTTGTTTGGTATTTTCGTTAGTGCAGCTTCAACCAGCGTTTCGGTATCGGGGCGTGGAATCAGCGTGTCGGGCGTGACGGTTAAATTTAAGCCATAAAACTCACGCTGACCTAAGATATACGCAATGGGCTCGCCTTGTAAGCGACGTGAAAGTAATGCTTCAAAAGGCGCATGTATTTTTGTTTGCAGAGCATCGCCCTCGTGCGCCAATAACCATGCGCGATTGACGTTCAGCGCTGTTTGTAACAACAGTTGTGCTTCAAATTTCGCTTCGCTGGCTTCAAGTTTTAGGCTATCAGTAATCCTTTTTTGAGCCGAAAGCCAAGTTTCGCGAACGGTCTGCGTCAATTAATTATCTTCACCCAAGCTTGCTAATAAATCTGCTTGATGTTCTGCCGCCAGTGCGCCAATGAGCTCGTCCATATCACCTTCAGTAATGGCATCAATTTTATATAGCGTGAGGTTGATGCGGTGGTCGGTAATGCGGCCTTGTGGATAGTTGTAGGTGCGAATGCGCTCAGAGCGGTCACCACTACCAATTAGAGATTTACGCTCGCTGGCGATAGCGCTTTGTTGAGCATCAACTTGTTTGGCTTTGATGCGCGCAGCCAGTACTGCAAAGGCTTGCGCTTTATTGGCGTGCTGGCTACGGCCTTCCTGGCATTCTACGACGATGCCTGTTGGCGCGTGCGTAAGACGCACGGCGGAATCGGTTTTATTGATGTGCTGACCACCCGCACCACTGGCACGAAAAGTATCAATGCGAACGTCGGCAGGATTAATGACGACATCGTTAATTTCATCGGCTTCAGGCAGTACAGCAACTGTACAGGCACTAGTGTGTATGCGGCCTTGTGTTTCTGTGTCTGGTACACGTTGCACACGGTGGCCACCCGATTCAAATTTGAGTTTTGAATACGCGCCGTAACCTTCTATTTTTGCGATGATTTCTTTGTAGCCACCCATCTCGCCTTCATTGGCGGACATGACTTCGACTTTCCATTTTTGTTTTTCGGCGTAGCGGCTATACATGCGGAACAAATCACCTGCAAATAGTCCTGACTCGTCACCGCCTGTGCCTGCGCGAATTTCTAAGAAGATGTTTTTCTCGTCATTCGGGTCTTTTGGTAAAAGTAGCAGTTGCAAGGCCTTTTCTACAGATTCCAATTTGGCTTTACCCGCTTCAATTTCTTCCTGCGCAAACTCTTTCATTTCTGGGTCGCTGAGCATGGTTTGAGCTTCTTTAATATCAGCCTCGGCTTGTTCAAAAGCGTGATATTGCTCAACAATCGGGGTGATTTCGGCGTGCTCTTGGGTAATTTTTCGATAATTATCCATGTTGTCAGTGACGCCTTCACTACTCATGAGGCGGTTGAGTTCTTCTAAACGCTCGCTCAATGTGGCGAGTTTTCTAATCATGCTAGGTTTCATTTGATACCGTTGTGTTGGATTAAAGAGTTACATTAAAAATTGATAAGGGGTGCTAATTCTGAATTAAATAAAGTTGTTTAATCAGGTCTTCCAGCTTGGCATGTTCTTCACCATGGCTGTTATTGAGCGCATGACTAGGCGCATGTAAAAATTTGTTGGTGAGGGCATTGCTTAAAGTTTCTAATACTTTGTCTGGGTTTTCACCCTTTTGAATCAGCTTGATGGCTTTTTCTAATTCAGTCTTGCGTGTGGCCTCTGCTTGGTCACGTAATGCTTTGATGGTGGGGACGGAATCTCGTTTTTCCAGCCAGTGCATAAAATGTTCTACACGTGCTTTGACAATGACCTCGGCAGCAACCGCGGCTTCTTGGCGATTGACCATGCCATCGGTGACTACCTGTGCAAGGTCATCTACTGTATATAAAAATACGTCGTCAAGCTCAGCAACTTCTGCTTCAATGTCACGTGGTACGGCTAAATCCACCATAAAAATCGGGCGGTGGCGGCGTGCCTTAATAGCGCTTTCTACCATGCCTAAACCTACAATAGGTAATTGGCTGGCAGTGCTGGTAATGACAATATCGAAGTTAGCAAAATGTTCTGGGAGATCATGTAGCAAGATGGATTTTGTTGGTACACCTTGAGATGACATTTTTTCTGCTAAATGCGTGCCGCGTTCTAAAGAGCGATTGGCTACCATCATACTTTTTGGTTTTTGTGCTGCAAAATGGTCGGCACACAGCTCTATCATTTCACCTGCACCAATAAATAATACTTTTTGCTCTGCCAGGTCGCCAAAAATACGTTGAGCTAACTTTACTGCCGCCGCCGCCATAGAGATGGAGTTTGTGCCGATCTCGGTATTGGTTCTTACTTCTTTAGCTACTTCAAACGTACGTTGAAATAGTTTGTGCAACAGTGTGCCTAGTGTGCCGGCATCTTGGGCTATTTTTACCGATTGTTTGAACTGACCTAAAATTTGCGGTTCACCTAACACCATACTGTCTAAGCCAGAAGCAACTCTAAAGGCATGTTTTACCGCCTCATCATTGGGCAAAGTATAGATGTAGGGTTGGATCGCCGCTATTTCCAACTGATGATATTGCGATAGCCATTGCAGTGGTTTTTCTGGGTTGTCCGTACTGCAATAGAGTTCAGTGCGGTTGCATGTCGACAGGATGGCGGCCTCACTAGCATCACGCGCAGTGAGTTCGCGCAAGGCGCTACCGAGATGTTCACTATTAAAAGCAACATGTTCGCGTATTTGGAGGGGTGCGGTCGTGTGGTTAACGCCGATGACATATAACTGCATAGGCGTAATTTTGAGGGATTGGCTTGTGTTAAGCAAGAAGCATCATCTTAATGGCAGAAAATAGGGTTAAAATAACGGATTACAGATTTCATTAATATTTAAATATTGGATTTCAGCCATGGATAAAACTTTTAGAATTGCCCCTAGTATTCTTTCTGCAAACTTTGCAAAACTTGGTCAAGAAATTGAAGATGTGATTACCTCTGGTACGGATCTCGTTCACTTTGATGTCATGGATAATCATTATGTTCCGAACTTAACGATTGGTCCTTTGGTGTGCGATGCAATTCGTGAAACTTCAAAAAAAGTTGGCGCGTTAATTGACGTGCATCTGATGGTAAAGCCTGTTGACCGCATTATTCCTGACTTTGCAAAAGCGGGTGCCAATATCATTACATTCCACCCTGAAGCTTCTGAACATATTGATCGTAGCCTTGCAATGGTGCGTGACTTGGGTTGTAAATCAGGTTTGGTGTTCAATCCAGCAACATCATTAAGCTATTTGGATCACGTCATGGATAAAGTGGACATGATTTTATTGATGTCTGTTAACCCTGGTTTTGGCGGTCAAAAATTTATTCCAGAAACTTTGGAAAAATTGAAATTAGCTCGTGCACGTATCGATGCATACTATGAAAAAACAGGCCGTCAAATCTGGCTTGAAGTGGATGGCGGTGTAAACGCAGCAAATATTGCTGACATTGCGCGTGCTGGTGCTGATACTTTTGTGGCCGGTAGTGCGATTTTCGGCTCACCTAAAGAAGGCGATGCTAACCGTTACAACACGGTTGTTGGAGAAATGCGTGCTGCATTGGCTACTGTGAAGTAATGGCTGCATCCATGAGCGCTAAGAAAAAACTCAGCATTAGTACCATCATGATCGATCTTGATGGTACTTTGATGCACACCGCACCTGAACTGGCAAAAGCGGCGGGTCGTATGCTAATTGATCTTGGCATGCCCGCATTGCCTCAAACTCAGATTGAGTCTTATATCGGTGAGGGTGCTGTGGTGTTGATTAAGCGCTGCTTAACAGGTGAACTTTATGGCGAACCTGATCCAGCTTTGTTTGCTAAGGCTCATGATTTATTTTTTGACTATTATGCGCAGAATACGGCTGAGAGTAGGCCGTTTCCAAATGTGGTAGAGGGTGTGCAAGCACTTAAAAATGCGGGTTATCGTTTGGCTTGTGTGACTAACAAACCTGAAGAGTTCACTATGCCTTTATTGGCGGCCAATGATATGTTGCAATACTTTGAGCTAGTGGTTTCTGGCGATACTTTGCCTAAAAAGAAACCTGACCCAGATCAGTTGTTCTATATTTGCGAGAAGCTAGGTGTATCTATTAAAGACACCTTGCTAATTGGGGACTCTAAAACGGATGTGGCAGCTGCGGCTAGTGCGGGTTGCCATATTTTCACCATTCCTTATGGTTACAATCAGGGTGAGCGTATTAACCCAGAGGCTGTAGATGCGTTGATTGATAATATCGGCGATGCGCTGAATTTAATTGAATTGAAATAATAGTACTTGAATAATAGTATCTGGACTTAAAAGTAAAATGAACATGAATTTTATTAAAACGAATAGTTGGCGATGGTGGCGAGCATAAAAGCCTGATTTACACCACCTAACTATTGATCTGTGAGAAATTTATGTTTAGTAATATCGATGAAGTTGAGTTTAATGCTTTAGCCAAACAAGGCTACAACAGAATTCCCCTTGTTTTAGAAACTTTTGCTGATTTAGATACACCGTTATCGTTGTATCTCAAATTAGCTCATCAGCCTTTTTCTTATTTGTTGGAATCAGTACAGGGTGGAGAGCGCTTTGGGCGCTATTCTATTATTGGCTTGCCAGCAAAAACACGTATTGTGGCTAATGGCCAGCATGTGCAAGTGCTTGAAGGCGATACAGTGGTTGAAAGCGTCGCCAACACCAATCCTCTAGATTTTGTTAAAAACTATCAAGCACGCTTCAAAGTGCCACCCTACGAGGGTTTGCCTCGTTTTACAGGCGGGCTTGCTGGATATTTTGGTTATGAAACAGTACGTTATATTGAGCGGCGTTTAGCGAACACAGTTAAGACGGATGCGATTAATGTGCCGGATGTGTTACTCATGGTTTCCGAAGAGTTGGCGGTAGTGGATAACTTAAGCGGTAAGCTCTATTTTATTGTTTATGCAGATCCGGCTAAACAGGGGGCTTATGAACAGGCAAATTTGCGCTTGTGTGAGCTAGTTAAAAAACTCAGAAAATCCGTAGCGATTCCAGAGTCTGTGGCTACTGAAAAAACAGAGGCAAGTTCAGAGTTTGGTGAAGATAATTTTAAAGCGGCTGTCAAACGTGCTCAGCAATACATTCTAGATGGCGATATTATGCAAGTGGTGTTGTCGCAACGAATGTCGCAGCCTTTCTCGGCACCACCTCTGTCGCTATATCGTGCTTTGCGTAGCGTGAACCCATCACCCTATATGTTTTATTACGACATGGGTGATCATCATGTTGTTGGGGCATCCCCCGAGATTTTAGTGCGCTTGGAAAATGGCACGGTTACAGCGCGACCTATTGCAGGTACAAGACCGCGCGGAAAAACGCGTGAGCAGGATTTGGCGCTGGCTGAAGAATTGTTAGCTGACCCTAAAGAACGCGCTGAACATGTGCAGTTAATGGATCTGGGTCGCAATGATGTGGGTCGCGTAGCGGTGACTGGATCAGTGAAAGTGACAGACAATATGATGATTGAGCGCTACTCACATGTGATGCATATTGTGAGTAATGTAGAAGGCAAGCTCAAGCCTGGTATGGATGCAATTGATGTCATTAAGGCTACATTCCCTGCTGGTACGGTAAGTGGTGCACCTAAAGTGCGTGCGATGGAAATCATTGATGAGTTGGAACCAAGCAAACGCGGCATTTACGCAGGCGCTGTAGGTTATCTAGGTTTTAATGGTGATATGGACGTGGCAATTGCCATTAGAACTGGCGTGATCAAAAACAACATGCTCTATGTGCAGGCCGGGGCGGGTATCGTGGCGGATTCTGTGCCGCAAAGTGAATGGGTTGAAACGCAAAACAAAGCACGCGCCGTGCTACGTGCCGCTGAGCTAGTACAAGCTGGGCTTGATCTTAGTTAATTTTTATGACCTTAAGCGAGTTACGCTTTGTTATTGCGGTTGCTAAAGAGCGCAATTTCAGGCGTGCAGCTGAAAAGTGCTATGTCAGCCAGCCTGCACTTAGCTTGGCTATCAAAAAGCTAGAAGAAGACCTTGGTGTTCTAATCTTCGAGCGCAATCGTAATGATGTGAGCGCCACGCCTATAGGCGAAAAAATTATCGCGCAGGCGATTCGAGCGGTTGAAGAAGTAGCTCAAATTCGTGATATCGCGAAACAAGGCGCCAATCCATTAAGCGGGGCTTTTCGATTGGGTCTTATCTATTCGGTAGGCCCCTATCTCTTGCCGGAAATCATACCGATTCTGCGTAAAACCGCACCAGATATGCCATTGAGCGTGGAAGAAAATTTAACAGCTCAGCTTGAAATACAACTCAAAAATGGTGTGATTGATGCTGCCGTCGTGGCTTTACCTTTTGATATTCCGGGTATTGTTACCATGCCGTTATATGATGAAAAGTATGTGGTGATGCTTCCTGTCAGTCATCACTGGGCTGATCGAAAATCTATTCATGCACATGAATTATTGGATGAGAATGTGTTGCTGCTTAATAGTGGTCACTGCTACAGTCACCAAGTTCTACAAGCGTGTCCAGATTTGGCCCACAAAGGACAAGTGCTACAAGGCAACTCTTTAGAGACGATTCGCAGTATGGTGGCTTCAAACTTGGGTATTACAGTATTACCTTGTAGTGCAGCTACTGAGCGCTATATCAATCCTTTGGTAAAGGTCATCCCATTTGCCGACCCAGTGCCAATAAGAAGAGTTGCATTGGCGTGGCGTAAAACTTATGCGAGAGAACAAGCGATTGAATGTCTGGTAAGGTCTATCAAGGCAATACAGTCTGAGTCTTTATTGCTTATTCGTGATTGACTGATTGGTAGGTGTTGAGGACTAGGTTGTCAGTAAGTTACAAATACACGATATCCAGCAACGGCAATATTCTGCGTAGTTAAGGCTAAGTTGATTTTAAGTTCTTGGCCTGCAGGTATGCCATCTTCTATATTGGTATGATCTGGTAGATATTCACTGGGTTTAAAAGTTCGCCTCAGTTTGGGCTTGTCGTCAACATCTGTCAGTGTAACTTCCACATTGGGGTATGCTTGATTAAAGTGAGCCTGATTGATTAATGTGCTAGATAAATGCATGAGCCCAACATAAGTAGTATCTTCTTGCATATCAGAGTCATCAATGACGATTAATTCAATTTTTTTTGGTAAGTCTATGCTGCATGAAATTGATGCGCATGCTTGTACTAAATACGGTTTTAGTTGCGGCAAATGTATAGCCATTTCGTTGCGTAAAAAGTAAATGGTTTGGCCTGCTGCAGCAAGTATCAAAATTAAAGTTAAAAGCACTGTGAGTGCAGGTTTAAACTTCTGAGAGTCAGAGTTGCTATTACTTTTGTCAGATTTAACTTCGTCTTCAAAATTGTATGGTTTGTCTTCAGGGTGGCCGATAGTCGTTGATGGGGTTGTTTTCTCGACAAAGGTTTCAGTTGCAGTGGGTTCAACAACTAGATTAATTACACTTTCTGATTGTATGTCGGCTTGAATGAATTGCTCTCTGGCGTTAAATACATGCAAGCACTGACCACAACGTACTTGGCCTTGATGCTGATTAAGTTGCTCTTCCGTGACAAAAAATTCAGTTTGGCACGATGGGCAGTGAGTTATGGAACGCATTTTTTTGTGCCAGTCAGCAACACCCAAGAATCCATATATTGAGGTGCTTTCATATCAAACCATTGTGCATAAATAGCAGAAACATCATCTGCTTGTTCACGCAAAATACCTGAGAGTGCAATTTTCCCACCAGCTTTGCATGATTTAGCCAATGCTGGCGCTAATACACTCAGCGCACTAGATAAAATGTTAGCTACGACAATATCAAACTCTTTTGATTGATATTGGCTGGCGTGCAGGAATTCGGCACTTACATTGTTTTGTTCTGCATTGTATAAGCTAGATTGAATGGCCTGTGTATCGATATCTGTACCAACTACCAGCCCGGCGCCAAGTTTTTTCGCCGCAATTGCCAAAATACCTGAACCGCAACCGTAGTCTAATACAGACTGTTCAGATGATACTGTCTGCGTTAGCCACGTTAAACATAAATGTGTTGTTGGGTGGCTACCTGTGCCGAATGCTAGGCCTGGATCTAGAATGATATTGATAGCGTCAGGGTTTGGACTATTATGCCAAGTAGGCACAATCCATAATTGATCAGTAATTCTGATAGGGTCAAATTGCGATTGTGTCGCTCTAACCCAGTCTTGCTCTTGAATTTCTTCTGTTGAGTACTGAAGATTGCTTAGTTTAGTTTGACGCTGCAAGTTTTCTATCACTTGGCTGACATCAACACCCTCATCAAATAATGCACTGACTAGGTTTTGTTGCCAAATGCCAGGTGGAGGGTCGCCTGGCTCGCCAAATATAGGTTGCTCATCTATAGTTTCGGCATTTGCATCTTCAATAATAGCGGAGAGTGCGCCTAACTCCATCAGCGTATCGCTAATCAAATCAGCAGTGTTATCTTGCGCCTCAATTTTTAGCGATACCCATGCCATACTTAAAGCTACTTAGTCCATGTTAGATTCAAATGAAGGTCAGGCAAAGGTTCGTAGTCAGTACGAATGGTACGGCAAGAAGCTTGAACGCAATATTCGTTTGAATCTGTCATGGATTTACTTATTATAGATGCCTAGTTTTTGCTCTAAATAATGAATGCTAGTGCCACCTAAATGGAATGCTGCGTCAGCCATTAAGTCAGCATGCAGTGGTACATTTGAGCTAATACCTTCAATCATCATTTCTGATAATGCTATCCGCATACGTGCAATCGCTTGTTCGCGCGTGTCACCATAGGTAATAAGCTTGCCTATCATTGAGTCATAGTGCGGAGGTACGGTGTAGCCCGCGTAAGCGTGAGTGTCGATACGTACGCCAGGACCACCAGGCATATGGAATGTATTAATTTTTCCTGGTGAAGGAACGAAATTATACGGATCTTCAGCATTGATACGACATTCAATGGCATGGCCGCGTAATTGCACATCTTTTTGACGGAATTTAAGTTTTTCTCCAGCCGCAACAAAAATCTGTTGTTGCACCAAGTCGATACCAGTAATCATTTCCGTGACAGTGTGCTCAACTTGTAAGCGCGTGTTCATTTCAATGAAATAAAACTCATTGTTTTCATAGAGGAATTCAAAAGTACCTGCACCACGATATTTGATTTTTCTACACGCTTCTGCACAACGTTCGCCGATTTTGTCGCGTAATCGAGGATTTAATAGAGGTGCTGGCGCTTCTTCAATAATTTTTTGATGACGACGTTGCATCGAGCAATCACGCTCACCCAAGAATACTGCGTTACCATGTTGATCAGCCAGCACTTGAATTTCGATGTGGCGTGGTTTTTCTAGGTATTTTTCCATGTATACCATAGGGTTGCTAAATGCAGCTTGTGCTTCAGCCTTAGTCATGTTGACTGAGGTTAGTAGCGCTGCTTCAGTGTGCACAACACGCATGCCACGACCGCCCCCACCGCCAGCGGCCTTGATGATGACTGGGTAGCCAATTTGTTTGGCTGTTTTAATGATTTCAGCGGGATCATCAGAAAGCGCGCCTTCAGAACCAGGCACGCATGGTACACCGGCTTTTCTCATGGCGTCTTTGGCAGAAACTTTGTCACCCATCAATCTGATGGTTTCTGCGCGAGGGCCAATAAATACGAAGCCACTTTGTTCTACGCGTTCAGCAAAATCAGCATTTTCTGACAAGAAGCCGTAGCCTGGATGGATGGCTTGTGCATCAGTGACTTCAGCCGCACTGATGACAGCGGGTACATTTAAATAACTTTGGCTTGATGGGGCGGGCCCGATACAAACAGATTCGTCAGCCAATTTTACGTATTTGGCTTCACGATCAGCTTCGGAGTGAACCGCAACTGTTCTGATACCAAGCTCACGACAAGCGCGTTGTACGCGTAAGGCGATTTCACCGCGGTTTGCGATTAATATCTTGTCAAACATAGCCATGTTTTAAATCCTGTATTTAAGCAACAATTCGAAAGTCTAAAATTTCTAGCCAATAATAAATAATGGCTCGCCGTATTCAACAGCCTGACCGTTATCCACCAAGATTTTTTTAACAACGCCTGCTTTATCTGATTCGATTTCATTGAGCAGTTTCATTGCCTCGATGATACATAGCGTGTCACCCACTGCAACAGTATCACCCACTTCAACAAAAGCTTTGGCATCGGGTGAGGGTGAGCGATAAAACGTACCTACCATAGGTGATTTAACAGCGTGACCTTCTTCAACAACTGGAGCAGGAGCAACTGATGTTGCTGCACCAGCTTGTGGTGCAATGGCTTGTGGAGCTGCCGCAAACTGCATAGGGGCGTAGTTTGCGTACTGTTGTGCTGGCGCATTAGATGTAAAGTTACGACTAATGCGTACTTTTTCACCGTCTTCGGTCAGTTCAAGCTCGGAAATGCCTGATTCTTCGACGAGGTCAATTAATTTTTTAAGTTTGCGTAAGTCCATGGTCACCTCTAAAAACTTGTAAAAGTTTGGTTTTATGAATATTTAAGAGTGGTTTTAAGAATGATTGATTTGTTTAATAGCGTAATCGAGTGCCAACAAGTAACCTTGAGCACCTAAACCGCTAATCACGCCAACAGCAATATCAGTAAAGTAAGAGTGTTGGCGAAATGCTTCTCGTGCATAAACATTAGATAAATGCACTTCAATAAAGGGTACTTTAACTGCGGATAAGGCATCGCGCATTGCGACTGAGGTATGAGTAAATGCTGCTGGGTTAATAATCACGAAATCCACTTTTTGTGAAGCTAAGCTTTGAATTTTGCCTACAAGGTCTGCTTCAGAGTTGCTTTGAAAGGTTTCTAGTGAGATATTTGCCGAGCTTGCACTATTTAAGAGCGCTTCGTTAATGCTTGCAAGTGTTGCATTGCCATAGTGTTCCGGCTCACGCAAACCTAATAGGTTTAAATTGGGTCCGTGTAGCACTAATACAGATTTAGCTAGCATCATTAAACGCTCGCATAGTCATTTTTTTGCAAAATTTACTGTAACTCATAGATGCAAGTTTGCCGAAGTTCGCAGGATTTGTCCAGCGACTTTAATGTAATTAGAAGAATTTACGCCCTGTGATTTAAATTAACCCGTTGATATCATAGGGTTAGCTTAATGTGCGCTTTGATAGGGTGTTAAGGTTTGATTAAGCGTTCAATCGATGAAGTTAATAGCGTCATATTGATGCGACCGTAAAACGTATCTTTCACATTGCCATTCGTGTCAATGATGACGGTGTAGGGCAAAATGCCCTCAATATTGCCTAAACCGCTACTGATTTCCATGCCTTCATTTTCTGAAATAAATATAGGGTAACTTACCGCATTTGCTTGTATAAAAGATGTTACAGCAAGAGTTTCATCAATGCCGATACCTAGTACAACGACGTTTTTGTTTTGATAGCTAAGGTGCAGTTGTGATAGCTCAGGCATTTCATCTCTACAAGGTGGGCACCAAGTTGCCCAAAAGTTGAGTACAATAATTTTGCCTTTGTATTGTGTTAGTGCCTGATGGACGCCATTTTCATTGGGCAGATTGGCGGAAAAAAGAGCTTGGGTAGAAAGGCTTTTGTAGTCATTATCTGTGCTGTTTTTTAGGTGCTTAGGTGCTAAAAAATAGTAATAAATGGCAAAGCCCAAGCATACCATGACCGCCAAATAGGCAAGTTGGGAAAGTATTTTTCTTAGCATTGAATGGTTGGGGTATTGCTTGCGGGTGTTTTAATCATACAGCTATCACGTTTGGCAAGGGTGGCAGAAAATTGGTCTGCGTTTTGAAAACCTACAGTCTTTAATGACGTCATTTCTTGACCGTGACCATTAAAAAATACAATACCCGGCGGCCCAAATAGTGAATAACGTTTAAGTAGTGCTTTGTCTTCCTCGGTGTTGGCAGTGACATCCAATTGGAGCAGAGTGGTGTTTTTAAGTAATTGTTGTACTTTTTCGTCGCTAAACGTCAGTAGCTCAAGTTCTTTGCAGGATACGCACCAGTCTGCGTAAAAATCCAACATGACCGGCTGGCCTTTCGATTCGGTTATTTTTTTATCTAACTCGGCTATGCTGCTAACGCGAGTAAACGGCAGACTAGAAGCTAGTTTTTGATTGCTGGAGGCTTTTGCGTTCAGCCCACTTAATGGTTGTAGCGCTGACTTTGCGCCAGAAAGAGCGCCTATAAGCAACGCTATGCCTAAAATAAGCATGATTACGGCAACGCCTTTCCAGAGTTTTGTTACATTGTTGGCATGGGCAGGCAGATTATCTAATGCATTGAGGTAAACAGCGTTAACAATCAGTAGTGTTGCCCAAAGCGCTAGCTGAACACTGGTTGGAATAACTGGCGATATTAGCCAGATGGCCATTGCCAGCATTAACACCCCAAAGAAGTTACGCACAGCATTCATCCAATTACCTACTTTAGGCAGAACATGGCTACCTGCGACACCTATTAATAGCAACGGCATACCCATGCCTATTGATAAGGCAAATAGCGCCGTACCACCAAGCACGACGTTTTGTGATTGGCCTATGTAAATAAGCGCACCTGCTAAGGGAGCGGCAACGCAAGGGCTGACAATGAGTGCTGATAATACACCCATGACAAATACTCCTAAAAAACGACCGCCTTTAAGTTTATTGCTCGTGTTAACGAGCTTGTCTTCTAGTGCGCTGGGTAATTTAAGTTCATAAATATCAAACATTGAGAGCGCAAGTAGCACAAATATCAACGCTGAAGAGCCTAGCACCCAAGGGTTTTGCAGTGATTGGCTGATTAAGCTACCTGAAAGCCCGGCAGTAATGCCTGCCAATGTATAGCTAAGTGACATACCTAATACATAAGCCACGGATAAGCCAAAATTGTGTAATTTGCTGTGATGACCGGATTGATTTTGGCTGCCAACAATAATGCTTGAAAGAATTGGAATCATAGGTAATACGCAGGGCGTGAGTGACAGTAGCAGGCCTGCACCAAAGAAACCAGCAATAATAAGCCAAATATTGCCAGACTTTAAAAGGTGAGTACTGTCGTCATCTGCACTATTCGTATTGATTAAAGCAGTGTCGGCAGTTATTTCATTCAAGTTAACCGTGATGTTCTTTTTGATGGGAGCGTAACACAACCCTTTTTCGCTACAGCCTTGGTAGCTGGCTGCAATCGTTATGGAGTTGTTTATGACATCAGCAACATTGATCTTGGCTTTAAGATCTTGGTGATAAACCTCTTGTTTACCAAAATTTACATCATCTTTAATTTCACCAGCGGGTAGGCTGATTTCTATAATTTTGCCAGTGTTGGGTGCTTGGATTTCAAATTTGATGCGCTGTTTATACAAATAGTAGCCAGATGCAACGGTAAAGTCTGCTTGAATGTTGTTTGTATTTAAAGCACTTAACTTGAGTTTGAACGCGTCATCTGGTTTTAAAAAGTCATCGGCTGCATCTTGTTCAACAAGCATGCTTAAAGCATTTTTGCTAGATTCTGCGGCAATGGCATTGGGAAAGAAGCCACTTATTAGGCTGATTGTTATTGCAGTAATCAGCAGATTAAAAAAGTGTTTTAAACGTAAGTTCACTTAGATTCCTAAATGTGAATTGGTGGTATTTGGGTGTAGCTATAATTGAGTTGTTAGTTTTTTTATGCTGATTCAGCATTGTAATTATAGAATACAGCCTCCATTAATTTGGAATGTTAATTAGAAAGCAATGAGCATCATACGTTCAATCGATAGGAGATTATACCCATGCGCTTTATCCTCATGTTGGCTTTGCTGGCATTTCCTGTCGCAGAGATTTGGATTTTAATTAGCTTAGGTCATCATTATGGCTGGTGGGTGATGCTTTATTTAATTGTGGTTGCCATGTTAGGAGTACAACTGATTCGTGAAGAAAAAGCTTTGTTTTCAGGACGCATGATGCAGACCCTGACGCAGGGTGGCCATCCAGTTAAGGCTATGTTTGGCAGTGCGCGCAATATGATTGCTGGAGTTTTGCTGATTATTCCAGGCGTAATGACTGATATCATCGCAGCTATTTTATTGATGATCCCAATCAATAATGCTTCTAAAGCACCCGCTTATAGGACTGAAAAGGCAGCTAATGACGATGTGATTGAAGGCGAATTTCATCGCGAAGACTAAATAAATACAAATTAGTTAAATATAGAGTGTCTAGTAAAATACAGCAAAACTAACCTGAGAGCATTAAAGTATGTCCTATCAAATTACCATTCAACCAAGCGGCCACGTTTGTAACGCTAAAGCTTATGAAACCGTGCTTGAATCAGCAATTAACGCGGGTTTTAATATTCCATATGGCTGTCGCAATGGCGCTTGCGGGAGTTGCAAGGGCTCTATTGTGAGTGGTGAAGTTGATTATGGTGATTATGTTGCGTCCGCACTCACTGATGCAGAAAAAGCAGCAGGTAAGGCGCTTTTTTGCTGTACGCGTCCGCTGACTGATCTAATTATTGAATGCCGGGAAGTGGATGCCGGTGTGATCCCACCACGTATTATTCCTGCTAGAGTTGAACGCAAAGAGCAACTTTCACATGATGTGATGGCTTTATTTTTGAAGTTACCTAGCAGTGAGCACTTGAAATTTTTGCCAGGTCAGTACATTGAATTTATGTTAAAAGACGGCAAGCGTAGGGCTTTTTCTATCGCCAATGCACCGCATGTGGATAATATGCTGGAATTGCACCTGCGTTTGATTCCTGGAGGTCAATTCACACAATATGTGTTTAATGAGATGCCTGATAAAGCCATTATGCGTATCGAGGCGCCATTCGGCAGTTTCTATTTGCGAGAAGATTCTGACAAGCCGATAGTGATGGTTGCTGGCGGTACTGGTTTTGCCCCGATTAAAGGTATTGTTGAGCACATGCTGCATCAAAACATTCAACGCCCTGTGATTTTGTATTGGGGTGCAAGAACGTTGCAGGATTTATACATGCCAGAACTGCCAGAAGCTTGGGCTTTGCAATTTCCGCACATTCAATTCATTCCTGTTTTGTCTGATGCTACGCCAGAAGACCAATGGCAAGGGCGCACTGGCTTAGTGCATCAAGCAGTATTGGATGACTTTGCGGCTAAGGGTTTGGATTTCAGTGCTTATGAGGTGTATTGTTGTGGCGCGCCGGCAATGGTAGAGGTTGCACATGCCAGTTTTGTTCACGCAGGATTGCCTGATGATGCTTTTTATTCAGATGCATTTAGTTATGCTAAACCTGCTGCTGGCGGCACACTAATCTAAGTTAGGGCTTTGAGGTTGGTTTTGGGCGGCAAGGGTTTCCATGAGCTTTTCGTGCTCGGCATTCTGGATTAAATCATAAGCTTTTTTTACAGCAACTTCTGCTTGGGTAAAGTCACCTTCAGCCAGTGCATTCATGCCTTCGAGCAAGGCAGCATTACTGGCAATTAAGCGTTGAGTTTCTCTTAAACTACGTCGATTTGCAGGTAAGCGGCGTAAAAACAATATAAACCTTAGGCAATAATGCATCACTAAAAAGCCTACTACCATTAATATCAGCAAAAAATTAAATGAGAATTGTAGGCGATAGGGTGCGCGAACGATGAGCACATAGCCTTGATTGTTACTGATAAACCACACTGCGGCTACGAGTAACATACACATCAATAACCACCATAGAAATTTACGCGTCATATTCTGATTACTTTATTGTGTGCTTTGCTCTAAGCTGAGTTTGTAACGGCTCACAGCGGCTAGGCTCTCTGTAGGCAATGGGGGCTCAATACCTACATTATTAGCAGATAATTTTTTCAGTAAACTGAGTGCTTCAGTTGCATTGGGGTGTTTGTTATCAAAATATAGATTGAGCCATGTGTTAACAGACTTTAAATCAGCAGTAAAAGTAGCTTCATCATGCTGCAGCAAAGCGATACGTGCGGTGAGTAAGCGTAATTTTACATTTTCACGTAAATAAAAGGCGTGATCAGCTGAAAGTAGAGGTGGCTCTGGTTTGTCTATGTGCTCTACCGTAACCAGATTTTTAATATCGCGCCAGACTGAAGTGCCAAATTCTTGTAGTGCGTTTTGCGGAGAATTTTTAGTGGTGTTTTGTTCTGTTGCATTTGCATTGAGCGTGGGTTGACGCTCGCTGATTAATGGTAATGTTGAGCATAAATCAGCGATGCGCTCTAGTTGTGCGCTCATGCTAATGATGTCTATTTGCGGCAATTTGCGCAGATTTTCAATATCTTGTTTCAGGGTTTCACGCAATTGAATAGCACGTGGCAGGTTGAGTGGTTCTAGGTGTTTGTCTGCAGCCTGAAGTGCAAGAAGTGCCGATTTGACATTGCCAGCCAGTTGTAACTGCTGTATGGCAATGGTGATAAACTGCTCAACCTCTGCGACTGCTGTTACTTCTCTATTTTCTGCGAGTTGGTTATAAAGTGTTTGTAGCACTTCTTGTTGATCGCGTGATTCAGCTAATTTACCCGCCAAAATTTCAGAGCGTTTATTAGCCTGAGCGCTATTTTCATCAGCTTGTTTGGCGAGAGTTAAACTTTGTTGATTAGTGGCTTGGTAAGTTTCTAGCTTCTCGCTGAGTGCTCTTTCAATCTCATTAAAACGCTGACGTGTACTCAGCCATTGCCAAGTGATTATCAATATTGCTAGTACGATAAGGATTAAGGCCGTCTTGGCGAGTAGTGATACCCGAATTTCGCTAGTGGTTTCTGTTGTTGATTCGTCGGTCATAGTTCAACTCTAGTTTTAAATCGAAGCTGGTAAAAGTGCTTTTTGCAAGCAATTTAGCATGGCTTCGTCACCCGGAGCATCGGCAACGAATACTTGTAGTCCAAGTGATGCGGCTTCTTCAGCAATGCGTGCATGGTTAACGCAGATTTTAATACTGCGTATCCAGTCATCCTTCGCGTTATTAGTCATTTTCATTAAATTTCGCATTGCTTCTGAGCTAGTAACGACTATGGCATGGCATTGATTCTCTTGCCATAATTTTTTTAATAAAGAGCAATTAGTCTGTGGGTTAACACGTTGGTAACACTCTGCAAAAGTGATTTCTGCACCGCGGGCTCTTAATGTATCGGCCAAAACTTCACGTCCACCAATCCCACGAAAAATAATCACTTTTTTGTGAGCTACATTTTGCATTTCATCTAGAGCGAGTAATGCTTCGCTATCAAAGCGCATATGCGGTGTCAAAACATTGTTTACGCCATTAAGCGCGAGCTCTTTTGCAGTTTGCGGGCCAATAGCGGCAAATTTTAGCTTCTCTGGAAGTACGTGATAACGTTTAGCGATGTGTGGAAAAGCATTTTCTACAGCGTTAGTGCTAATGAAAATAGCCCAATCCGCAGACTCAAGCTGTTCAATGGTGTTTTTGAATTGGCTGTAATCATTTAGCGGTGCGATAGCTAGAAGAGGAAACAAAATAGCGATGCCGCCTTCTTGCTCAATCGCTATAGAGAGCTTGCGTGCCTGACCTTCAGGTCGAGTAATGGCGATGCCAAAGCCTGACAAGTGCCTAGACATTATTAGTTATGATCATTAGGCATGGTCTAGTAAAGCTAAAATTTTATCCGCACCGTTAGCAATTAACTGATTAGCTAAGCTTTTACCCAAAGCATCAGCTTGATTTCTGTTACCTGTTGCCGTTTCAACGAGCATTTGTTTGCCGTCCACACTCGCAACAAAGCCTTTGATGCGAATTTGTTGTGCGTCGCATATTGCATAAGCACCAAGAGGTACGGTGCAACTGCCAGCCAAAGCGCGGCTCATTGCGCGCTCAGCTTCCACGCAAGCTTGTGTGTCTGGGTGGTTTAGAGGCGCGAGTATTGGCAATAACTCTGGCCGGTTACTGCAAATTTCAATGCCCAGTGCGCCTTGACCAACCGCTGGAAT
>CAYQZK010000007.1:0-15003 GCA_964422015.1 uncultured Methylotenera sp. | reverse complement strand
AATAAACCCTTGCCGCCGACTTTAGCTAGCGGCGTATCTAAAATCTGGTCACCTGTGGTCGTCATGCCTAAAATTTCGACTGTGGTGGTTGGGTAGAGTGCTTGCAATCGGCTTTGAATATGCAAAGCTTGCCACATGGCGAGCGGACTTTCACGTGAGGCGATGACTAATTTTTTGGGTGCGTTACTAGCTGGATTGTTCATGAAAAATAGACTGGGTGAGTGATTTTTGAAAGGTTTAACTATGTTGGGTAAGATTTTAACACAGGCATTCTTAAGCTTTAGTTGTGGTTGATTGCGCTGTGTTAGAGGTTTTTTGGTTATGCTCCACCTAGTAGCTTATTGAGCGCAATGACGACTTGTGGGTCAAATATGCCACTTTCAGTCTCTCTATGGATTTCTTCTAATGCCGCATGCCTCACCCAAGGTTGGCGATAAATGCGGTGTGCTGTGAGTGTGTCATACATGTCGGCAACAGCAATGATGCGAGAACCGAGAGGAATATCATTACCACGTAAGTTGTTAGGGTAGCCGCTACCATTCCAGTTTTCATGCACGTGGTTCACTATTTCCAGCATAGAGGCGTTTTCGTAGCCTAGCTTGCGTAGAATTCGACTGCCTTCAATTGGGTGTTGGCGGAACATTTCTAATTCGTTTTTGGTCAGAGTGTTACTACGATGTAGCCAATGTGGCGGTATGGCATCTTTACCAATATCAGACACAAAAGCTGCATTCATGATTTCTAGCTTGTCTTTTTCTGATACGTTTAATACGCCAGCAATGAGATAAGATAAAGTGGCGACCACACGCGATCTGCCGACAGAGTCTTCAAGCACTTCTACTGGCAAAATGACATCGTCAGGAATCTTAATCAAATCAGCAGTGTTACTGAGTTCGGCGCGCAAATGTTTAGGGAATTTGTCGTCGTTGTTGAAAGGACTCTTCAAGCCTAAAACTTCATATGCTTCTATACTTTGTTTTCTGCCTTTAACGTTAATGCGATCCAGCTCTTTTACTTTAAGGCTAGCTTCGGCGTAGAGCATTTTGAAACTAGCGTCATTAGGCGCTAATTCTAGCGCTTGTTCTAAGTGCAGCAGTGCTTCGTTCGGATCATCTAATTCTAGTTGTAAGTGTGCAATTTTGTAATGAAGGTCAGCATCAGTACTTGCCTCTTCGAGGCGGCTAAGCAACTCTTCCAAGGTGGATGTTTTACCAATGTCCTCTTGGCGTAGGCCTACTTTTTTGCGTTTACGTGCATCTATACAATAAGCGACTTTATCGTAGGTGTTGCGGTCTATGAGAACGCCATCAGGAATGCACGCTTGCTCGAGTCGTGCGGCTATGTTTACTGAGTCACCTATCGCGGTGTAGGTTTGGCGTTTTTGACCACCAATAAGTCCCGTGAAAGTTGGGCCTGTTGCAATGCCTACGCGCATTTTCCAAGGGTGATCATATTTTTGAACCGCTTGTTGCATTTTTAATGCAGCAATAACTGACATAGTGCGGAAAGTGGGAATGTTTACTGGCGCACCAAATTCACACATGATGCCGTCGCCCATATATTTATCAATATGGCCATGATAAGCATGGATAATAGGCTCCATATCACGTAAATACCGATTGAGGTCACCAATTAAGAGTTCTGGCGGTCTGTTTTCAGAGTAAGTTGAAAAGCCTACCAAGTCAGAGAATAGTAGACTGATTTCGCGCTTTTCGTTTTTAAGTTGACCTTCGATCATCAGATTGACGACTTCAGGATCCATTGTGGCATAGAGTGCGCTTTCTACTTTTTTCTTTAAGCCATCTATTGCATTGCGAGATTGCTCGAGTTCTACAGTTCTTTCTTTGACGCGATTCTCGAGATTTTCGCTGTAATCGCTCAAAGTGGCATTAGCTTGACTAAGTTCTTCTTGACGCGCATTAAGCTCAAGATTTAGAGCTTGTGCGTTATTAATTTCTGCCTTTAATTTTTCATTTAAGCCGCCTACTGCTGCGCCTGCCAAAATAAGAAATCCACCCCAAATGGCGACCTGACCATAAACGAGTTCCACTACTGGGTCTATAAAAAATATTTCAGGCTGTATATAAACAAAACCTAGCACAATCAGGGTGCTTAGAAATGCGCCTAAAGTGGCTAAGCGCTTTCCCAGATAGTAGCCGCCTAATATGACTGGTAAAAAATAGAAATTAAGAAATGCCAGTTTGTAGGGGACGTAAAAGTTAATGATGGCAGTAATCAGCAATATCACTAGCACAAACATTTGCTCAAAATTTTTGATGATGTGGTTTTTTAAAGCATCCATTTTTAATCTTTTCTTGATTTAAATTTTGATTGAAAATTTATTGGAAATTTTAGTTCTGGCAACTGGTATTAAGTTTAGCAGAGTTCACAAAATTCATACGTTACAAAACTCATGCATTTAAAGTTTAATCAGATGTTGCTGGCGTCGGCTAATGGCAATAGTTTCAGGTACGCCTTTGAGAAGTGCAACCCAGTGCTTGTCGCTACTATTGTGATCTGTTTCGTGGTCATTCTCAGTGTGTCGCTTTTCATAACCTAGAATATAGGCTTGGGCCACCAAACAGTTTCGATGCAAGCGTATGAAAATGCTACCAAACTCTTGTTCTAAATGTGTCAGTGATTCTTCTAGTAAATATTCTCGTTCTAGAGTGCGAACGGTAATGTATTTGAGTTCGGCGCGTAAATAAATTACATCGGCAATTGGTACGATTAAAATGCGTCCGCGCTCGGTAATGCTTAAGTGTGATCTTTGAGGATGTAGCGGTTTAAGTGCTTCAAGCTGGCTAGGCATTAAGGCACGCGCTTTTTGTATGGCAGTTTTGAGCCTTTCTAAGCGAATAGGCTTGAGTAAGTAATCAATCGCGCTAATGTCAAAGGCTTGCATGGCGTAGCTATCAAAGGCGGTGGTAAAAATCACAGCTGGAGGATTACTCATTTTTTGTAAATGCTGTGCGGCTTCAATGCCGTCCATGACTGGCATGCGAATATCTAACAGTACAAGTTCAGGATGATGTGTGTCGGCAAGGCTAAGTGCTTCTTTGCCGTTGCAGGCCTCGGCAACGATGTTGATTTGGCCAACGTCTGTTAGTAATTCTCGCAAGCGATTACGTGCCGGCGCTTCATCGTCGGCAATGATGACTTTTAGACTAGGAGTGGTTATTTCAGAGCTGATCATTTTAGTGTGTAAGGTAAAGTAATGTGCACCTGATACTCGTTGTTAGACTGATGTGTTTTAAGTGAGGCCTCAAGATCAAAGTGTAAGGCCAAGCGCTCTTTGATATTTTTAAGTGCCATTTTATTGCCGCTGTGGTGCGTGCTTTTAGCACTGAAAGGGTTGGTCAAGACCAAATGCACCTCGCGTGAATTAGTGTAGATTTGAATGGAAATTGTGCCACTGCCTGCAAGCGGTTCAATGCCGTGATATACCGCATTTTCTATGAGAGGCTGTAATATCAGCGGTGGAATGAGTGCGTCGGGAGGCATGTCATCTATTTGCCATTGAACATTTAGGCGCTCATCTAAACGTAATTTTTCTAGCGATAAGTATTGGCGGCATAGTGCGATTTCTTGTGCTAAAGGCACTAAGTCACGATTATCCGCCATCAGCACGCGAAATAGGTCAGCCATATCTTCCAATGCAGTTTCTGCTTGTTTGGGCTGGCTACGGATAAGTGACAACACGGCATTGATGCTGTTAAACAGGAAGTGTGGCCGAATGCGTGCTTGAAGTGCCTGCAACCTGGCCTCGATTAAGGCTGGTGAGTAGGCCCGGTGGTGTAGGTAAAAGTAATATAAAACAATACTAGTGATAATGAGCGCCCAAGCCAGCGTGCGCGTCAGACTGGGTAATTCATTAAAAATGAACGTTTGTGCAATCAGACCATGCACACTGGCGCAGGCAAATAATGTGGTCGCGACAATGGCCAATATACCTTGCCAGTAATGTAGATTGTTAAGGAGTGGATGTTCGGCATAGAGTAATAGCAAGCTTAATAACAGCATGGGTTGGGCAATGGCTGAAATGGCGGTTATTTGCGCCGTAAATTCTATGAAGCTATGACTCAATAATGCTGCGCATAACGCCAGCATGGCGTTTACTATGATTAATATGCGTAAATTAACGCCTAAATTACGCATGTTAGGTAATCGGCTAGTGCTACGCATAGGTTTTGTTTGTGCTCCGTTGCATCGTAAATAGGGTGTTTTGGATTATACTTTAGTGAAAATAGCACAAAAATCAAAGCTAAAAATGAATTGGGAAAGATAAAGTGAACGTAACGCCTAAAGAAAATTCTCTAAACAAAAAAGACACTAGCTGGTCAGGCCGTTTTAATGAGCCTGTGGCAGAGTTGGTTAAAAAGTATACGGCCTCGATAGGATTTGACTATCGTTTGGCGGCTTATGATATTCAAGGCTCACTGGCTCATGCGCAAATGCTGGGCGCACAAAAGATTATTAGTCTTGATGATGTGCAAGCGATTGAAAATGGTTTAACTGAAATTCTGCAAGAAATTGAAGCGGGTCAATTTGAATGGCTGCTTGATTTAGAAGACGTGCATTTAAATATTGAAAAACGCCTTACCGATAAAATTGGTGACGCGGGTAAGCGCTTGCACACGGGGCGTAGCCGTAATGACCAAGTAGCCACAGATGTGCGTTTGTGGTTGCGCGCCACTACAGACCAAGTGATTGCTGGATTAACTAAATTACAAGCAAGTTTGCTTGATTTGGCTGAAGCCCATTTTGATACTGTAATGCCGGGCTTTACCCACTTACAAGTGGCACAACCAGTGACTTTTGGGCACCATTTAATGGCCTATGTAGAAATGCTAAAACGCGACATTTCCCGTTTTGGCGACTGCAGAAAACGTATCAACAGACTGCCGTTGGGCGCGGCCGCTTTGGCTGGTACTAGTTACCCGATAGATCGTGAAATGGTCGCTAAAACTTTGGGTTTTGACGGCGTATGTGAAAACTCGCTAGATGCGGTATCTGACCGTGACTTTGCCATTGAGTTTACCTTTGCCGCTTCTCTGGTAATGACACATTTATCTCGACTGTCAGAAGAGCTGATTTTGTGGAGCTCGCCAAGATTTGCCTTTATTGATATTGCTGACCGTTTTTGCACGGGCTCATCTATCATGCCGCAGAAAAAAAACCCCGATGTGCCAGAATTGGTGCGTGGCAAAACCGGGCGTGTGTACGGTCATTTAACAGCGTTGCTGACTTTGATGAAAGGTCAGCCTCTTGCTTACAACAAAGACAATCAGGAAGATAAAGAGCCATTGTTTGATACGGCCGACACATTATTGGTCACGCTGGAAATCTATGCCGACATGTTGCGTTTACCCGTGATTGAAAATGGTGTGGTAATCAAAGCAGGCTTTACCGTGAATAAAGAAAACATGCGTCAAGCTGCATTTGAAGGTTATGCGACCGCTACAGATTTAGCCGATTATTTAGTAAAAAAAGGGATGCCGTTTAGAGATGCGCATGAGGCGGTTGCTCTGGCGGTGCGCTACGCCGTGGATCAGAAAGTGGATTTGAGCGATTTATCTTTGGCCACATTGCAAAAGTTTGCTGCTGAAATCACTGATGATGTTTATGCAGTGCTCACTTTGGATGGATCACTCAATAGCCGTAACCACATTGGTGGTACAGCACCAGCGCAGGTTAAGGCGGCAATAGATAGAGTGAGAGCATCAAATTAATAACAGCTGACTCAATTTACAGCGTATCTTTTGTTTTTTGGATTGTTTATGAATACACCAGTTTCTTTAGAGGGTTATGTTTGGGAGGGTTTGGATGAGACCTCTCAGCCAGAAGTTCTGTCACTCATCACTGAAATCATAGAGCGGGACAAGCATGACTTAGCTGAGATTTTTTATAGCTACATGTTGAAGGATAAGATTGCATCCTCATTTTTGTCTGCAAAAACGGTTGAAGAGCGTTTAAAACCGGGGCTTCAACGTTGGATGCAAACATTGTTTTGTCAAAGCGGCAAGGAAGATTTGGATGCAGCTTTAGCCATGCAACGCCATGTTGGTGAAGTTCACGCTAGAGCTGAAATACCTGTGCATGTCGTTGCTATGGGGTTCAGACAGCTAAAGCGTGCAATACACCTGCGTATATTGTCATCATTAATTGATCGCGAAGTTATGGTAAGTGCGGTTTTACGTGTTGATGCGCTCATGGATGTTGCATTTGAAGAGATGAGCGTTGCCTACGTTCAATCTCATGAGAAAGGTGTGCGTAATGAAGAGGCATTCCGTCTGCACTCAGCTGGGCACAATTTGGCCGCTGAGCGGGAAAAGCAACTTGGTGTGTTACTTCTATGGGAAAACCGTCTGTTTCGTGCAATTGCAACTAACTTGCCATTAGGTGATATATCTCCGCTACAGAACTCAGCTTTTGGTCTTTGGTTTCGTCATAAGGCACCATTACTATTTGATGAAAATCGTGAATTACCTCTTGTTGAAGAGTGTGTCACGCGAGTTGATGACTCATTGTTACCTTTAATTAGGCTGCGCGCAGTCAGTGATAGCCAATCACATGACTTGCAAAATGTAGTAAACAACATTCTGACTGAAACAGAACAAATTAAGTTTTTGATAAACAGCATGTTTGAAAGATTGACTGATATGGAAGTTGGTCGAGATCCTCTCACGCAACTTTTCAACAGAAGATTCTTGCCTACTATTATGAAAAAAGAAGTAGAGCTTTCTAGACGAAAAGGCTCGTCGTTTGCACTTTTAATGATAGATGTTGATTTCTTTAAAAAAGTAAACGATACCCACGGGCATGAATCTGGTGATCGTGTTTTACAACAAGTTGCTGCTTTGGCTATTAATAAAACTAGAGCCGGCGATTTTATATTTCGCTATGGGGGTGAAGAGTTTCTTCTCTTGCTAACAGAAGTGGATGTTAATCAGGCGCAAGAGGTGGCTGATAAAATTAGGCAAACCATTGAAACTGCCGACATTCTTCTTTCTGGAGGAAAAACTCTTAGAGTTACTGTGAGCATAGGCGTGGCGTTGAGTGATGGCAATCCAGATTATCAGCGAGTTATAGAGCGGGCAGATAAGGCGCTTTATACCGCTAAGAATTCCGGTCGCAATCGTTGTGTTCTAGCGGATTAAGCGCAAAAAGGTTTATCGGTAGCGTTGTGTCAGTTTAAAAATAGCTCAAGCAACTCGTTTAAAAAGCGTTGACCTAATAATGTTGGCCGTATCGTGCCGTTGCTTAATTCCAACAAGCCTTTGTTTTGCGCGCTTTTAATCGCGGCTTCTAATGTATGGATATTTAGGCCAGTGCGTTGTTGAAACAAGTTAATTGGCACGCCTTCAATTAAGCGCAGTGCGTTCATCATAAATTCGAAGCCTAAATCTTCTTGGCTAATCGGCCATTCGCTCTCTACGCTATTGCCCTTTAAGGCTTGTTCCATATAGGCTTTAGGATGTTTGACTCGGGTTTCACGGGTGATTTTGTCGTGGTAACTCAGCTTGCTGTGCGCTCCTGCACCGATACCCAGATAGTCACCAAATTGCCAGTAGTTCAGATTATGTTTGGCTTGCTTGCCTTTTTTTGCAAAGGCAGAGGTTTCATAATGTTCATAACCATGCTGTGCTAATAAGTCTTCAATAGCAATTTGCATTTCAGCGCTGGTGTCATCATCGGGTAAGCTGGGTGGAGTGTGATGAAAAGGCGTATTGGGTTCTAGAGTTAAATGGTAAAAAGACAAATGTGCAGGATTCAAATCAATCGCGGTTTGTGCATCTTTAAGTGCGTCTTGCAGGCTTTGGTTGGGCAATCCATACATGATGTCTAAATTGACTTGTTCAAAGGTATCGAGGGCGAGTTTAGCGGCATCAAGCGCTTGCTGACTATCATGAATGCGACCAATCGCTTTCAAATAATCACTGTTAAAACTTTGTATGCCCAGTGAAAGTCGATTAACACCTGCCTCTTTGTAACCTGCAAAATGGGCGGCATCAACCGTACCAGGGTTGGCTTCCAGTGTCACTTCTGCATCAAATTCCAAGGGTGTGAGCATGCGCACATGGCTCAAAATGCGCGATATGGCTTCTGCTGAGAAAAGGCTAGGCGTACCACCACCAAAAAATACGCTTTTAATTTTTCGTCCCCACACTTTGGGAGTGGCAAGTTCTAAGTCTGCAATCAGCGCATCAACATAAGTGCTCTCTGGAATTTCGCCATTCTGATTGCGATTTTCATGCGAGTTGAAATCACAATAAGGGCATTTGCGTACACACCATGGAATATGGATGTATAAAGACAGTGGAGGCGGATTGGTCAAGCCTGAAAGCGTTGCTTCGCCCGCTAGTGGTGCAATGCTGTTGATGGGCTTGGCATTGAATTCTGCCGCAGCTTTGATTTCTATAATCTTTTTAATGCTGAGCTACCTTTTGTAAGGATTGACCAATGAATCCACTAGCGCATGCAAAGCATCACGCATTTGCTGCTCTGAAACTTCCATTAATAGGCCATCTTCCAGTGCATCTTGAGCGATTTGCTTAATTTCATCAAAATTCTCGGTCATCACTTTAACTTTTTCTGTGCATGACACCACGCTTTGGTCATCACGCACCCATTTTGGCCATGCTTGATTATCAAGCTTACTCATGGCTTAACCTTTCTAACTTTTGCAATAATTTGGCCATAGCATGCCCACGATGACTGATACGGCTTTTGATTTCTAGGGGTAGTTCAGCCACAGTTTTTTCGGTTTTCGCATCTAAAAATAATGGGTCATAACCGAAACCATCATTGCCGCGATATTCGGTGAGAATTTCACCAAACCATTGCCCTTCAGCAATAATAGGTTCAGGGTCATGTTCATGGCGCACCAGTACCATGACACAGTAAAAATGCGCATGGCGATTTTTTTCATTCGCCATCACTTCAAGCAATTTTTGATTGTTATTTTCATCCGACTTGGGTTCGCCTGCATACCTTGCAGAGAGCACGCCTGGTGCGCCTTGCAGAGCATCCACACATAAGCCTGAGTCATCTGCCAGCGCAGGTAACCCTGTGCATTTGCTGGCATGGCGTGCCTTAGCAAGGGCATTCTCAATAAAGGTGCAGAAGGGTTCTTCACATTCCGGTACGTTGAGTGTGGATTGCGGAATCACCTCAATTTCTAGTGGCTCAAGAATATGCTGAATCTCGCGCAATTTGCCTTTGTTGCCAGTGGCGATGACGAGCTTGCTAAACACGGAGTGCCTCTTGTTGTTGAGTAATGAGTTGGTTAATGCCATGCGCAGCTAAATCTAGCATGGCGTTCATTGCTTCGCGGCTAAATGGCTCACCTTCCGCCGTGCCTTGCACTTCCACAAAACCACCATCTGCGGTCATGACGACGTTCATGTCAGTGTCGCAATCTGAGTCTTCAATGTAGTCTAAATCCAGTACGGGTTGGCCTTTGTAAACGCCGACTGAAATCGCGGCAACAGCTTGTTTAAGTGGACTTTCTGATAGCTTTCCGCTTTTTAATAAAGTGGAAATCGCATCATGCAATGCGACATAAGCACCAGTGATACTGGCGGTACGGGTGCCACCGTCGGCTTGAATGACGTCACAGTCAATTTGTATGCTGCGTTCGCCGAGTTTTTCTAAATCAATAATGGCGCGTAATGAGCGGCCAATTAAACGCTGGATTTCTTGCGTACGACCTGATTGCTTGCCTTTGGCCGCTTCTCTATCCATACGGCTACCAGTAGAGCGTGGCAGCATGCCGTATTCTGCGGTCACCCAGCCTTGGCCTTTACCTTTCAAAAAACCGGGTACTTTTTCATCGATACTGGCGGTACAGAGTACGTGGGTATCGCCAAATTTTACTAAAACGGAGCCTTCGGCATGTTTAGTGTAGTGGCGAATAATTTCAACCTCACGCAGTTGATTGTGCTTGCGTTGGCTAGGTCTAATGTTGTTGTCTTGCATGTTTCAATTTCCTAAGGAGTTACTTACGTTTTGATTTGCTGAGAGCAATCTGAATTTCAGCGATGGTTTTTTCAATTTCATCATCGGTAAAATCTTCATTCTCGGCGTTGAAATCTGGGTCAGACTTGGTTACTGGATTCATAATCGTGGTGGTGCTACCCATTGCCATGCTGATGGTTGATACGGCTAAATGACTGCTGAGTTTATCGCCCCATTGCAGTCCAATCGCACTCATATTATCGCCTTGTTGTTTACTTACATTCTCAGCTTGATCGAGCAAGTCAGTAATGCCATCAGAAATTGAAGCATTGTTCAGTAGGTGTTTAATATCATTGTCAGGTACTGCGCCCCACACGCCATCGGTGCATAGCAAAATGGTGTCACCTTCTAGTAGCTCTTGGCGGTCAGAAAGGTCAATCTTAGGCGGCGCTTCTGCACCCAAGCAGTTAGAAACTTTGTGGCGATAGGGGTGGGTAGACATGTCATCTTTAGTGATCATGCCCTTGTTATACAAGTGTTGCACCACGGAGTGATCTTCGGTACGAAATAGCAAATGGTTGTCACGATAATGGTAAAGGCGCGAATCCCCAGCGTGCGCGCAGTAGAGCATGCCGCGTTGTACTACCGCTGCCACAATGGTGGTGTGTGGCGCTTCTAACATGTCACGCTCTTGAGCGTATTGTTGAATGGTATCGTGCGCTTGTTGAATATATTCAGTTAAAAACTTGGCTGGGCTAGTCAGTGTTGGTACTGCTAAACGCTGAAAAGCATCTGTCATCGTCGTGACTGCTATCTGTGCGGCGACTTCACCATGCCGATGTCCGCCCATGCCATCGGCAATAACGAGCAATAGCGCATCTTTGCTGTAAGAGTAGGCTAATCGGTCTTGATTGTAAGGGCGAGGGCCTTGGCGGCTATTTTGGTAAATCGTAAATTTCATGGCGTGAGTATTGTATGGGCTAAGTTGTTTCGAGGCTAATTTATAAAGGCTTATTCAGAATATCCACTACCTTGCTCATTAGGCTAGGTTTTTTGTGTATTTTAGGTATAGGGGCTAACAGGGCTTTTTGCAATGAAAATACACTCTGTGGGCGTTTGAGGTAATCCAAACTCAGGCACTGATCGATGAGTTCCAGCAAACTATGTGAGTACATGTTTTTACCCAGCTTTACGGCTGGTACGAGTAAATCATTTTTAATGCGTAAATCTGCCGCTAGTGGTGAATTTCGTGTCAGGCAAGAGTACATTGTGGCGCCAATGCTATAAATATCACTCCAAGGCCCTAATAGTTTTTTGTCAAAATATTGTTCTGGTGGCGCAAAGCCTGGCGTATAGCTGGGCGAGATTTTGGACATACTTTCGCTCAGGGCTTGGCGTGCCGAACCAAAGTCCAGCAGAACGGGGGAACCATCTACGCGAATGTAAATGTTGGCAGGTTTAATATCTAAATGCAGTAGCTTGTGGGTGTGTACTTCACGCAAACCATTAGATAGCTCGCCAAACACATGGCGAATAAACTTTTCTGGCACTAAATCAGTTTGCCCCAAAATATAGTCTTGTAGTGATTTTCCCTGCTCATATTGCATCACCATGTAAACCGTATCATTAGCACGAAAGAAGTTCGTCACACGTACGATGTTTTTATGGTCAATTTTAGCGAGAGATAAACCCTCATCAAAAAAACATTTGAGACCATGCCTAAATAAAGATAAATCATCGGCATTGGGTACAACAGTTGCACTATTGGCGCTAGTGTTGGAGCGTAAGGCAATTGAGGTGGGTAAATATTCTTTAATCGCCACCGTTTTTTTATCTTTGTCTTGAGCTAAATAAACAACGCTAAAGCCACCAGTGCTCAAGACTTTTTTAATTTGATAGTCTTGTAGCTTGTAGCCTACAGGCAGTGCTGAATTTTTAGCGTCTGACGCTTTCACCATGAGAGCTCTTAATTAAGTGGTCTTTATTGAATATCTAGGCTTATTTTGGCATGAAACAGCCCGCATTTGATAAGATGCAGGCAATTTAATTGGTTTTAATGAGGAAATATATCCCATGACTTTCAGCATGACTGGTTTCGCAGCACTAGAAAAACAACTGGACCAACCTGTAGATAGTGCAACATTGTTGTTAGAACTGCGTGCAGTAAACAGCCGTTATTTAGATTTACATTTTAAGCTAGATGAAAATTTAAGAAGCCTAGAGCCAGTAATTCGCGAACTTATTAGCGCACAACTGAGTCGTGGAAAAATTGAATGCAAGCTCAATCTTATTCAACGTGCACAATCTCATCAAAGCATGCAGTTGGATGAGCAGTTGATGCAACAATTGGCTGCGATGGGTGCGCAAGCACAAACCTATTTTCCGCAAAGCCGTCCGCTGAGCGTGGCTGATGTTTTGCGCTGGCCGGGTGTGGTGGTCAATAATGCATTGAATTTAGAAAGCTTGGTTGATGAAGTTAAAAGGCTGGTGACTCAAGGGTTGCAAGATTTAAACGCTTCACGCGCTCGTGAGGGTGAAAAGTTGAAAGCCTTGATTTTAGATCGACTAAGCCAAATCGAAGTGTTGGTAGAGAAAGTGAAGCCACTACTACCTGCGTTGAGTAAAGAGTATCAAATCAAATTAGAAAACAAGCTGCAAGAAACTTTAAAAACAATTGATCAAGAACGTATTGCGCAAGAGCTGGTTTTGTTTGCGCAGCGCATTGATGTAGATGAGGAGCTGACTAGACTAACCGCACACATTTCGGAAGTTAAACGTATTCTAAATAGTCACGCTCCAGCAGGTAAGCGCTTGGATTTTCTAATGCAGGAGCTTAATCGTGAGGCGAATACATTAGGTTCAAAGTCGGTTTCTGTGCAAACCACGCAAGTGTCTATGGAGCTTAAAGTATTGATTGAGCAGATGAGGGAGCAGATTCAAAACGTGGAATAGTGCTTTGTTGCTAAGCCAATTCGTTGCTATTTGATTTACATCAACCCCCCTTGATGTCATCGGGTGTACGCTATATGATCCAAAAAAGTGCGGCATGATCTAAAAGAGTGCGCTAACAAGTTTAAAGTAAACAATCTATACGCTAGGGATTACACAATATGAAAATCAATATGCCGGTCACCAACCATGAAGTCATGTTTGATGATGATAGTTTTATGCTCACCAAAACTGATTTGCGAGGTGTGATTACTTTTGCAAATGCTGATTTTGTTAAAACTAGTGGATATTCTGAAGAGGAGCTTGTGGGTGCTCCGCACAATATCGTGCGCCATCCGGATATGCCGGAAGAGGCATTTGCTGATATGTGGCGTAGCCTAAAAGCTGGTAGGCCATGGACTGGGTTGGTTAAAAATCGTACCAAAACTGGTGATTACTATTGGGTTGAAGCGAATGCCGCCCCAATTTTTGAAAATGGGCAAATTACGGGCTTTTTATCCGCACGTAGAAAACCAAGCCGCCAAAAGGTTGAAGCGGCGTCAAATGCATACCGTTTATTTAAAGATGGTAAAGCTAAAGGTTTGCAAATTTTTGATGGCAAAGTGATTAAGAGCTCGAGCTACTGTAAGGTAAAAAACAGTTGGCCAAACATCAAAGTTGGCCAACGCATGATGGGTTTGATTGCTATCGCGGCGATTGTTGCGATTGTGCAAGCCGTTGTTGGTATTTTCCAACTTCAGCAGGCGGATGTTGCGCTTGAAGACATGTATAACAAGCGTATGGTGCCAGTAGAGTTGTTGAGTGAAGTTGACAAAGTCATGCTTGATAACCGCACGCAAATAAGAATTGCGTTAAGTGAGGTCAATGCTGAGCTTGTGGGTAAAGATGTTGCCATGGTTCTAAAGCCAGAAGCTGCTTTGAAAGCCGCAGATGCGGTGGAAAAGAATATAGAAAAAATTAACGGCTTATGGAAAGACTATCTTGCAACAGCGCCTGATGGCGAGGATAAAGCGCAGGCTGATAAGTATGTTGAAAGCCGCAGTAAGTTTGTGCAAGAGGCCTTAAAGCCAGCGGTAGCCGCAATGCGTGCTAATAACTATGCTGAGGTTTATGCGGCATCAATAAAGGCTCGAGAGCTATACGCGGCTGCTTCAGCAGATCTTGATGTCTTAGTCAAAATGCAGTTTGAAGATGCAACGGTTATTCGTGATACTGCTGATAAAAACAATGAGCTCACCTTCATGCTGACCTGTATTGGCTTGGCGTTTGCGGTGTTGTTGTTGATTGTGATTGGTGTAGTGATTAGCCGCTCTGTGACTAAGCCGTTAGCTAGAGCAATTGAAGTGTTTGGAAAAATTTCATCGAGTGACTATACCTCAGAGATTGACGCGCCAGGCAATAATGAAGTGAGCCAAGTGTTGAGTGGTTTGAAAGTGATGCAAACCATGTTGGCGGTGAATGTGAATGCTGCGCAAGAGATTGCACAAAAAGTGCTTGAGCAATCTACGCAATATGAAAACCAGCTTGCCGCCATTAGTAACTCTACAGGTGTGATTGAATTCAACATGGATGGCACAGTCATCAATGCTAATGACATCTTCCTAAAAGTGCTGGGCTACAGCAAAGCTGAAGCTGTAGGTCAGCACCATGGTGAATTTGTGGAAGCGACTTATCGTAACAGCGCCGAATACAAAGAGTTCTGGGCAACGCTCAACCGTGGTGAAGCTATTACTGGCGAATTCAGACGTTTTGGCAAAAATGGCAAAGAAATTTGGTTGCAAGCTTCATACAACCCTATTCTTTGTGCAGAAGGCAGACCTTACAAAGTTGTGAAATATGCCACAGACATCACTGAGCAAAAACTTAAGAACGCTGATTATGAAGGTCAGATTTTGGCCATTGGCCGTTCTCAAGGTGTGGTTGAAATTAGTGTTGATGGAAACATTACAAAGGCCAACCAAGTGTATCTCGATATGCTGGGTTACACCGAAAAAGAACTGGTGGGGCAATCTTCAAGCATAGTGTTAGATCCTACCTTTGCTAAGAGCGCAGAGTTTAATTCGATGTGGAGTAAATTGGTCAATGGTGGTAATG
>CAYQZK010000006.1:0-36716 GCA_964422015.1 uncultured Methylotenera sp. | reverse complement strand
CTACTCCAGAAGCTGCTGCTGCTAGTTGGTTAGCTTGTCTTGCATTGTCTGCATTCTGTTTAACAGTAGCAGATAGCTCTTCCATACTTGCGGCAGTTTTTTCTAGAGAGGCCGCTTGGTCTTCAGTGCGGCGTGAGAGGTCAGCATTGCCCTGAGCGATTTCTTTCGCAGCCGTGTTGATGGTTTCTGCGGCTGATTTAACTGTAGTAATAGGGCCTACAATCATTTCAAGTGTTTCGTTCATGCCATCAACAATCTTACGGAAGTCACCTTCATGGCTACTTGCATCAGCACGAACAGTTACACGACCATCATTAGAGGCACTAGCTAACATTTGCGCATCGCCAATTAAGGCATTAATAGCCTCAATACATGTATTAAGGTTATCTTTAATCGCATTAAAATCACCATTGTAGCTTTCAGTGATTTTGGCAGGAATTTCACCTCTTGCAATACTAGCCACACTATTTGCCGCCATATTAAGTGGCGTAACTACTGCATCTAATGTTGCATTTAAACCTTCAATCACCTTACGGTACTCGCCCAAGTGCTTAGCCGCTTCTGCGCGAGTTGTGAGCACACCAGCCTCAGCATCTTTTGCTAATAAATTACCATCAGCCACTAGTGCTTTAATTGCTGCGCCACATGCATTTAGGTTGGTTTTAATAATATTAAAGTCACCACTGTAAGTAGCGGTGATTTCTGCTGGAATGACGCCTTTAGATAAGTTATCTACGTAGGTTGCCGCCATATTAAGAGGTGTAATTACCGCATCCAGCAATTGATTCATACCATTACTAATGTCACGCATAAAGCCTGCTGGTAATGTTGAGGCATCAATACGTTTAGTTGTATTACCCGCAACAGTTTGCTCAATAAGTTGAGCAACATTGCGTTCTGCAATCACTTCAGCAGTGCGATCATTCCATTGCGACATTCGGCCTAGATAAGTGCCTTTTTCTTCATCTCGCACGGGGTTAAGTACCAATTGCAAATGACGACCATGCATTGTGCAGTCCATATGCTTGGTGTCAGTCAACTCTATCGCAAAATTCTCACGATCAGCTTCAGTTTCAAGATATTGCCCAATGCGAGTGCCCATCATTTTTTCTACTGTGAAACCAGCATGATGTTTAGCGATATCTGCCGCCATTCCTTGAAATAAAGCTTTAGCCGCATTATTCATGTAAATCAGCAAGTTAGCCTCATTCGACAAGGTTACTGCCATAGATGAATGATCTAAAGCTGACTTAATACGATTAATACCGTTCACCGTTTCACTATGATCAAAATCTAAACGCACTTTAAGCGCACGATAAGCATCCACTACTCCCGTCAGTTCATCACGGAAACCAGTACGCTCAACATTTTTACTGCTCATTGCACTTGCACTCTCCAACAAATCATCTGCAATACCTTTGATACGCGGAATAAGTGTACGGTTTAATCTGAAACCAAAATAGCCATTCACAGCTAAAGCAAGAATGATAAAAGCAATGATGACATTTCTATCACGAATATAGCTTTGCTCTGAAGAGTCATGCAACTCATTAGCTAGCTTGGTTTGCAGACTGGTTAATTCAACCAATTTTTGTGAAAGCGGCACAATGGCAGGATATAAATCCAAGACCGCAAACATATTAATGCCGTCGCCATCTTGCTTTTTCAAAATGTCCAGTAATTTAACTCCAGCAGTGTGCGCTTTTTCGAATTCTGGCATGGTTGCTGCAATGAGTTTTTTCTCTTCTGCAGTCGCTGCATTAGTTACATAAGTTTTCCACTGTTTATCTGCCTCTTGCAAGGCAACAGACAAATCGGCAGATCCATTTTCCCAAGTAGTTGTACCGCTACGCACATTAAATGAAATGTCTGCCATTTTTAGCACGTACATATCACCTACAGTTTTAATTTGCTGTAAGGGCAATACGCGCTGTTCGTACATCTGAGCAATATTGTCATCACTCTTTTTAAGACCAGTAATTCCACCGTAACCCAATACCAGCGTGGCCAAAGTTACCATCATAAAAATGAAATTGATTTTGCTTTTAATCTGGATACTGCTCACAAAAGTACGTAGTTTGTCCGAGTTTGCCTTTAAAAATGATTGCTCACCACGTATGGCACGGTGAAACTCCATTGCACCTTCAATCTGTTCGCTAGTTGCTTTTCTACGCACAGAAATAAAGCCAACAATTTCACCACCCTCACGGATTGCCGAAACACAAGCATCCACCCAGTAGTGATCACCATTTTTACAACGGTTTTTAACAATTCCAATCCACGGATTACCTGTTTTAACGGTCTGCCACAAGTCAGCAAAAGCCTCTGGCGGCATGTCTGGGTGACGCACAACATTGTGATTTACACCCAGCAACTCATTTTCTGAAAAACCACTCACCTCGACAAAGTCACGATTCACATAAGTGATCATGCCTTTTACGTCCGTTTTAGAAACAATTGATATAGAGTCTTTTAGGATCTGCTCACGTTGCGTGACTGGCATATTGATTTTCATGAGATTATTTCCTGATACAAATTTTTAATTACATTTGTTGTAATGCATAGCGATTAGTCGCATAAGCTACGTTCAAAACACAAAAAATAAGGCGTATTGTTAATACGCCTTATTTCAAACTATCATCCTAGTGAACCACTCCATCAAGCAGCGCCATGTCTTCGCTACTCATCAACTGTTCAATATCCACTAAAATGAGCATTTGTTGTTCAACTGTTGCCAAGCCAACAATGTACTTAGTATCGATGCTAGTCACTAAAGATGGCACGTCACGAATTTGATCATCTTGTAGCGCCATTACATCAGAAACACCATCAACCACAATACCTACTACACGGCCACTTAGATTCAAAATAATCACAACAGTAAATTCATCGTACTCAACTTTTCCAAGGTGGAACTTGATACGCAAATCCACAATCGGCACAATTTTTCCACGTAAATTAACTACGCCTTTGATGAAATCCGGCGTATTAGCAATTTGCGTTACGGCATCGTAACCTCGAATTTCTTGTACTTTAAGAATTTCAAGTCCGTACTCTTCTGTACCTAATACAAAGGTGAGATATTCGCCAGCGGCGCTTTTAGCTCTTGCGCTAGCTTTAGTGTTGCTACTGGTTGCGGCATCTGTACTCATTTACGACTCCTTATGCATTGCTAGATTTTGTATTGGTAATAGAATTACTTGCAAACGGCGGCGCACCAGTTAGGTAATTAGTCGCTTGCCCCATTTGAATCAGTGCGGTTACATCTAGGATTAAGGCTACACAGCCATCACCCATAATGGTTGCACCAGAAACGCCTGGCACTTTCTTGTAATTGGTTTCTAAGCTCTTAATCACCACTTGTTGTTGGCCTACTAGTCGGTCAACAAACAATGCTGATTTTTTGCCATCAGCTTCAAGTAGCACTAACACACCTTCTGTTGGATCAGTAATGTCAGTATGCTGATTAAACAAGCTATGTAATGCAATAATTGGCAGATACTCTCCACGCACATGCACCATACGGCCTTCACCTGTAACGGTTTTAATATCTTCCGCACGAGGCTGTAACGTTTCCACAATCAGGTTGAGTGGAATCACATAAATGCTTTTACCCAACGACACTGACATACCATCCAAAATAGCTAATGTCAGAGGCAATGCAATTGAAATTGTGGTACCAAAACCTAAGGCAGAGCGAATTTCAACTACACCGCCCATAGCAGAAATGTTTCGTTTTACCACGTCCATGCCTACACCACGTCCAGAAACGTCGGTAACCACTTCTGCCGTTGAAAAACCTGGCGCAAAAATCAGCTGGAACACTTCAGTATCTGTCATATTCTCACTGACTGCCAAACCATTACTTGAGGCTTTTGCTAACAACTTATCGCGATTCAAGCCTGCGCCATCATCGGTTACTTCAATCACAATACTGCCACCCTTATGTGCCGCAGATAAAGTTAAAGTACCTGATTCGCTCTTACCAGCAGCCCTACGTTTTTCTGGAGTTTCTACACCGTGGTCCACACTATTACGCACCAAGTGTGTGAGCGGATCAACAATGCGCTCAATCAAACCTTTATCTAACTCAGTTGTAGCACCCACTGTAACAAAATCGACTTTTTTACCCAGTTTAGCTGCCAAATCGCGCACCATTCGTGGGAAGCGTGAGAACACAAAATCCATAGGCATCATACGAATCGACATGACAGACTCTTGCAAATCTCGCGTATTACGTGTGAGCTGACTTACACTGTTAATCAAGCCTTCATGATGTACTGGGTCCAGCATACTAATGCGCTGCTCAATCATTGCTTGGGTAATAACAAGCTCGCCCACAAGATTGATTAACTGATCCACTTTTTCTACGCCTACACGTATAGACGAAGCTTCAGCACTAGCTGGGGGTGTTTTATCTGACTCACGACGCGCTGGTGCAGCTGCAGCCGCTTTTTTCTCAACATGTTCTGGATGTTCCACATGCTCAACCGCTGCAACTTTAACTTCACTTTCCTTGTGGCTTGCAAGTGCCTCTGCTGACACCGCAGTATCATCACCAATGAGCTGAGCAGGAACAGCGTCTGCATGTGGTTTGAATGGTGCAAAAAAGCCATAACCTTCTTCAACGTTATCTTCACCATCTGCAGCAAACAAGCCGTAACCCACTTCTTCTTCAATCTGAACTTTAGATTTTCCATCTGTTGATTTAGCTTCTGCCGCCTTTGTAGCAATTACAGGCGCCGCTTCAACCGCAGCAGACTGCACGGGGGCAGCCTCAGCTACAGCTACTGGCGCTGCTGCGCCCGATGCCAATGTAATGACTAAATCATCAGGATCTAAAATAAATGAACAGATTGATACGATATCTGCTTGTGAAGAATCTGTAGTAAGCGTAATGACATAACGACCATTAGCTTGCTTAACAGATGAAACATCACCTAACAAGCCCAACTCTTCTTGCAAGTTCGCTTCGTCTTTATCTGTAATTTCAGGTAAAACGATATTAAATCGGGTGAGACCATCTGCAGGTGGAGGCACTGCCGCGGCAACTACAGCGGGGGGTGCTTCTACAACAGGCGCTGGGGCAGGCACTTCAGCCGCCGGAGCAGGTGCAGACGCCCCTGGTGTTGGTGCAATCACAACACCTCCAGCCTCAGACAGTGATTTCAACATCATTTTGACATCAGCAACCTGATCTTGATCCACTTCGGAACCTAATCTATGCCCATCCAACTCCATTTTCAGCACATCTTTTGCCGCCAAAAAAGCGTCTACATGCTCAGAGGTGAGTACCATTTCATGCTTACGAATCTTATCTAATAAGTTTTCAAGTACATGCGTGATTTCCGTCATGTCCATAAAACCAAACGTAGCAGCACCACCTTTAATTGAGTGCGCAGCACGAAAGATCGCATTCAGCTCTTCGTCATCTGGACTGTCTATATTGATGCCCAGCAGTAAACGCTCCGCTTCAGCTAGCAGCTCCTCAGCCTCATCAAAGAAGACCTCATAAAACTGACTCATATCAATTGTCATGGTTGTACCCCGTTATTATGTTCAATCTATATCAGCAGGACATTTGGATTGTCTGCAAAATTGCCAAGTCTTAAGAACCAATTACCTTTTGCACCACTTCAATCAAACGCTTAGGATCAAACGGCTTAACCAACCAACCATTGGCACCAGCCGCCTTACCTTTAGCTTTCATTTCATCACTAGACTCAGTAGTGAGCATAAGAATAGGCACTTTTTGATATGAAGCCAGTGAACGTAAGTTCTTAATGAGTGTTAATCCATCCATAATCGGCATATTTTGGTCAGTCAACACCAAGTCCACTGTTTTTTCTTTAGCCTTATTTAGTCCATCTTGACCATCAACAGCGGACACTACATCGTAACCAGCCGCCTTAAGGCTAAATGCCACCATCTGACGAAGAGAACCTGAGTCATCTACTGCTAGGATTGTTTTTGCCATTTCTTACTCACTTAATATACGTTGTTAAAAAACACCTTTATTTAAGGCGTCTAAGGCATAACTTATACAACAAACTACTTTTTATCACTTAATTCTTATTGCAAAATTTACCAATAAAGGAAATCAGCTAAAATAAATCAACATCACCAATCATCATGTCTTGCTGAGCAACCGAGCGCCTTAAACCTCCAGAAAGCGCGTGACTACCGGCATGTAAAGTCCGATTCATGTCTTCAAGAAATTTAACAATCTCTTCATGCTCGTGAGATGGCTCCATTTCATTGCCATGTGTCGCCAATTCTTGCAACAAATCTTTCAATCCATTCACGCGCTTAATCGTTCTTGTAAGCAGTTGGCTAGTCATATCTTGAAATTGCATTGCAGTGACAGCAGAATTAACTTCTTCACCAATTTTTTGAGTCAATCCATCAAGGGCATCTACCTCTTCTTGCTTGAAATTGTGAATTGCCATTAAGGAGTCAAGCATCTGCTGCTGCTTGATTACAGTCTCATGAACAGCCATGAAGCTACCACTCAACTTTGAAATAGCTTCATCTAGCAACATCGTTGTTTGCAATAAATCAGCCTCAACCTCAACTAAGTGTTGCTTCCCATGGTCTGCTACTGCAGCTAATAAACTTCTTAGTTCGGTAATCGGCAATGTTTTCATTTCCATACAATAATGTTCCTTATAGGCTTATGTCAATCATATGATCATGGTTAACAGGCCACTTTTATCAAACACTTCACTACATTTAGTCAGCAATTACGGTTCAAGTACCGCTTTATCAATATCCTGTTTAGTAGCATCCGTAGCTACACTTACCGCCGCACTATCTTTTAAGGCATTTTCTTCAGCCTGCTTATTCATCACGATGATACTTATACGACGGTTGATTGGATTTGTTGGATCCTCTTTATCAAACAAAGAAACTGACGAAAGCCCTACAACACGTAAGACTTTAGTTTCATCCATCCCACCTGCGATCAATTCACGACGCGAAGCATTGGCACGATCTGCCGACAACTCCCAGTTGCTATATGATTTTTCACCAGTGGAATACGGCACCACATCCGTATGCCCTGATAGGCTAACTCTATTGGTTACGCCATTTAACATTTTTCCAATTTCTTTAAGCACCTGCTTTGCATAAGGCTGCATTTCAGCCTTTGCAGATTCAAACATTGGGCGATTTTGCTCATCAACAATCTGAATGCGTAAGCCCTCTGTAGTAATATCTAAAATAATTTGCTTCTTAAATTTAATTAACGTTGGACTCTCTTCAATTGTTTTTTCCAGTGCAGCTTTGAGCTCCAACAACTTTTCAGCCTCTAATTTTGCAAGAGCTTTTTTAACATCTTCAGCATCTACAGTTACAGTCTTCTTACCCTCTTCAGCATCTGTTTTTTTTACTTGACCATCTTTTCTACTTAAGTCCTTACCACCACCTTTAATTACCGAAGTGGCGTCACCAGAACCAGAACCGCCCAACATAGCCACTTTTAGAGGTGTTTTAAAATAATCCTCAATACCCTTAAGATCGCCTTTTGCCGTTGAACCAAGCAACCACATTAGCAAAAAGAACGCCATCATCGCTGTTACAAAGTCGGCATACGCAATCTTCCATGCGCCACCATGGTGACCATGACCGCCCTTCTTGATTTTTTTAATAACTATCGGTCTAACGCGTTCTTCAGCCATGATCGACTCCGCAATTACTCACTTACTTGCCTTTGGCTTGTTTAACGTGCGCTTCCAGCTCAGCAAAACCTGGTCGCTCTGTTGAGTAAAGTACTTTACGTCCAAACTCAACTGCAATAGCTGGCGCATAACCATTCAAACTTGCGAGCAATGTCACTTTCACGGTTTGGAACATTTTGGAGCTTTCTTCAAGCTTTTGCTCTAACAAACCAGCAAGTGGCCCTACGAAACCATAGGCTAATAAAATACCTAGAAAAGTACCCACCAGAGCATGGGCAATCAAAATACCAAGTTCGGCTGGCGGTAACGCCACGTTTTCCATGGTATGCACAACACCCATCACAGCAGCCACAATACCAAAAGCAGGTAAACCATCACCTAGCTTAGCAATACACCCTGCTGGCACATGCCCCTCCATGTGATGGGTTTCTAGTTCATTATCCATCAAATTTTCCACTTGCATGGCGTCCATGTTGCCAGAAACCATCAATCGTAGATAATCTGTAATAAATTCCGTCAGGTGATGATCATGAACTAGATTAGGATACTTACTGAACAAAGGGCTAGCTTCTGGATTTTCGATGTCATTCTCAATCGACATCATGCCGTCTTTACGGATTTTGCTAAGAATTTCAAACATTAAGGCCAATAAATCCAAGTACAAAGCTTTGGTGTATTTCGAACCTTTAAATAACGTTGGAAAGGCTGATGCTGTTGCTTTAATAGCCTTCATATCATTACCAACCACAAATGCACCTAAAGCACCACCAAAAATCATCAGCACTTCTAGAGGTTGCCACAGGCCACCTAAATGTCCTCCAGCTAGCGCATAACCACCGAACACACAACCAACAACGATGACATATCCAACAATAACCAGCATAACCAAGCACTCCAAAAGGAAAATATAACCTACGAAAGCAATCTAGGACTTACGTAAATCTAATCACTTGGAATATTAAACCAAATCCAAGCCGTACGCGCTAATAATCACAACTTTTTAAGTGCTGACTGACCTAAATCAAATGCTCTACAAAAGATGGTATTGGGATTGCTTAAAGTTAAGTTAACGCCCTGGCATCTCCCAAACAAATAATTTTGGCTTATTTTCGCCAATGATGATGACGCTCGTCGGATCAACGCCAGGAACATCAAATTCATAACTAATCAACAAACATCCTCTTCTCATCTCATTTCGAGATTTTTCCCATAAATCTGGCATTGCAGCTGGAGACAAATAAGCAAAGATAACATCATAGCTAGCAAAATCTAATTGCTGGTAATTTCCAAATCTGAATGCGACAGAAGTCCGGCGATACTTTGACCGAATAAAACTTACCAGCCACGGCAAAGGCGCAATTTCAATACCCTCAACACGAATATCAGGGCGCATGAGCGCAATATACATGGACATATCACCCAAGCCACTGCCTATATCCACAAAACGCAAAATTTCACCTTGCTTTTTTGGCAACAAATTTAAAACTTGCTCCCAAACAATAGGCCAAGATGGATAAAAAGGCACTTGAGTACGAAATGTCGTCCAAAACAAGCTCAAAAATACCAAAAATCCAACCAAATAAATTTGATTTGGAATATTCCATTGCAGCATTAAAAAAATAGCTAAAGGGAAAAAGAAATGAATCCACAGCCACCATTTGGGCATTCGTATCGCATAAGAAAACAGTGCGGCTAGTACGGATTGAAGTAAAAATAAGACAAAAACTGGGAGGTTGAATGCGAGATTGAAGTAATATTTTGCAATAAACGTGCCTACAAATACCAAAGCGAACAAAACCAACAAAGAAATCAATTGGACTAAAATTGCCATAAATGCAGGCACTACGCGCAAATTACATATCATTAATTTGTTTGCAACAAAGATTAGTTGCACCAGATAATTTACTAGAGACAGGCATATTACAAACCCATATTGAAATCAAACAGAAGAAATATTGTTTGATTTTTACCATGCTAGGCACGGCAATAGTAGCCGATTAATTAAACTACTTTATAAGCAAGCTCTTTAGCTTTCTTCGTTTTACCTGCACGCGAAGGCACATGACACAAATTACAAACGTAACTTTGATTTAGATCGTAGGAATTCACAATATAAGTGCCAGAACAACAACTACACCCCTTCAACTTCAACATTTTACTCTCTACAAAGCGCACTAAAGTCCATGCACGAGTCATCGACAACACTGGCTCTATATTTTCCTCATGCTCAACCTGAAGCAGGTACAAACTATAGGCTCTAATAATGGCCTGTATACCTTTGACGTCTGTGTAATCCAACAAAAATTTGTAAATGTTATAGAAAATTGATGAGTGAATATTGGGTTGCCAAGTTAAAAACCAATCTGTAGAAAAAGGCAACATGCCTTTAGGAGGGGAAACACCTTTCAACTCTTTGTAAAGTTTGATTAAGCGCTCACGAGAAAGTGTTGTTTGACTTTCCAGCAACTGCAATCTTGCGCCAAGCTTAATTAACTGCATAGCCAACTGAATCTGCTCAGATTCATTGACTACACTTTTTTTATCCGACATAAGACCTGTTTTACGCACAACAACACCCGCACTTCAAGCTAGAAAATTCGCTTAATTCAAGTTTAATAACAATTGAATTAATCAAACTAAACCATCACTTCAGCAGCTTGGCTAGACATCAAAATAGCCGTATGTAAATGCGCCTGTGAGCTTTCTTTGGTGTAGTTAGTTAACATCCCTAGAATCGCGCTATCATCAAACCTAAAGCGCGCCAACATCATGTTAGTTCCAGCTAACTTAACCAACTGTAAATTGCTTAAACCTTCTAGCAGATCAGCAATCTCCTTACTGATACCTAACAGGAATATTGCAGTGGCTTTATCTGAACGTATAAGCTGCTGAGCCAGCATTAAATAGTTGAGGTTGGCATCTTTGATTTCCGACATCATATCTATTACATTCATTTTATTTCTCAATTCGTTGTTTCTATTTAAAAAATGTGCCACACGCACTAGGCGTAGTCTATATTTAAGCTAGAAACCACCAATTGGGAGCTGTCTGTTTTTAAAGTCAGATGATTGCTGTAAATTTTGTAAGATTTTGTCTTACAACTTACACGTAACACTTGCCAGCAATAAGCTACAACGAAAGTGAGTGGTAACATAAAAATCGTCTGCAACCACCAGTACGGCAGCAATACGCCAAACTTTAATTTCAACAGACGCCAATCCAACAAAACCCAATCAACCCATTGTTTTTAAATGAAAAAATATAGACAATTCAAATGATAATCAATAAAACCTTCCTACATTAGCAAGTCGCCAACTTAGGAATAAGCGGCTTTCACCCCCTTATTCAAAAGATGATTTATCGACATTTTGTTTAATAATCAATGCGTAGGAGTGCAAAATTAAAAGTGAATTCTCATACAGTTACACTTTTGAAACGTTAAAAACTCAGGAAGCTTAATGGCTGAAGACAGTGAATTAGAAAGAACAGAGCCGGCCTCGGCCAAGCGCTTAGAGAAAGCGCGCGAGGAAGGAGATGTACCCCGCTCGCGCGAGCTTGCGGCGGTAGCTGTGCTTTTTGCTACTGGGTTAGCTATTATGGTTATGGGGGAGCATCTAAATCAAGCGCTTAAAGATTCAATGCGGTCTGGATTGCAATTTGACCGAAGCATGGCATTTGATCCATTGGTGTTACTCACAAAAATATCCGATGTGCTTTATATGCTTTTGGTAGCTTTCTCTCCTTTGGCGTTAGTTCTTCTGTTTGCTGCTATCGCCTCACCGGTGCTAGTTGGTGGCTGGGTATTTAGTGTAAATTCACTAATGCCGCAGTTTGGTCGCTTAAATCCTATGCGCGGCCTGGGTAATATGATTTCCAAAAATGCTGCAGCTGAACTTATTAAGTCAATTGCTAAGGCAACCCTTGTTTCGGTGGTTGCTTATATTGTGATTTCACATGATATGGAATCTATATTGTCTTTATCATTGCTGCCGATTACTTCAGGTATTGCTCAAATTAATGACCTTATGCTCATGGGTTTTTTAACAATTGTTGGAGCTCTTGTCTTTATTGCAGCAATTGATATTCCATATCAGTTATATCAATACGCTGAAAAGCTAAAAATGACTAAAGAGGAAGTTAGACAGGAAACAAAAGAGTCTGATGGCAATCCTGAAATCAAGGCAAGAATTCGTCAGCAACAACGTGAAATGGCAAGACGAAGAATGATGGCAGAAATTCCTAAAGCTGACGTGGTGATAACCAACCCAACCCACTATGCTGTTGCCATTAAATATAAAGATGACGGCATGCGCGCTCCAGTAGTTGTAGCGAAAGGTTCAGATGCTGTTGCCTTAAAAATTCGTGAAATAGCCGCAGAAAACAATGTGCCCACTCTAGAATCACCTAAATTGGCACGTGCTTTATTCGCCCATACCGATTTAGGCAAAGAGATACCTGAGGCGCTCTACTCAGCTGTAGCAGAAGTCTTAGCTTATGTGTTCCAAATGCGCATATTCAAAAAAGAAGGTGGTTTCCGTCCAGAGGTGCCTAGCGCCCTTCCGGTACCAGATGCGCTCGACCCACACAGCCTCTTGCCTACACCAAGCCCTTTTGAACCAGAGCTCAATGATATTGGGGTTCTTGCCTAATGAACTCGCTTAATCTGCCAATCTGGATGAATAATTTTACAAGCCGAACTTTAGCGGCTCCAATTATTATTGTGCTTTTGTTGGCAATGATGATTTTGCCATTGCCCGCAATCGCTTTGGATGTGCTGTTTAGCTTTAATATCGCCCTGTCAATCATGGTGTTGCTCATCGGCTTACAAACAACCAAGGCACTTGACTTCATAGCCTTTCCTACAGTGTTGCTCGTTACTACAATGCTACGTTTATCACTTAACGTTGCTTCCACTCGAGTTGTTCTAACAGAGGGTCACACAGGACCAGATGCTGCGGGTAAAGTTATTGAGGCGTTTGGTCACTTCTTAATTGGCGGCAACTATACCGTTGGTATCGTCGTATTTATCATTTTAACCATCATTAACTTTACGGTAGTAACTAAAGGTGCCGGTCGTATTGCGGAAGTAGGTGCCCGTTTTACCTTAGATGCAATGCCAGGTAAGCAGATGGCAATTGATGCCGATTTAAACGCTGGTTTAATTGGTGAAGATGAAGCCCGTCGCCGTCGCGCAGAAATTAGCCAAGAGTCAGAATTCTATGGCGCAATGGACGGTGCAAGTAAATATGTCCGTGGTGATGCTATTGCTGGCATCATGATCATCATTATTAACATCATAGGTGGTTTAATTGTTGGAGTAGTACAACATGACCTAGCATTTGGTGATGCAGTAAAAAACTACACGCTACTCGCTATTGGCGATGGTCTTGTAGCGCAAATCCCTTCCTTGATTATCTCTGTGGCGGCTGGTGTTGTTGTATCACGCGTAGCTAATAATGAAGATATCGGTGGCCAATTAGTTACACAACTTTTTACCAACTCCAAAGTTGTTTATATTACAGCTGGAATTATTGGTGGAATGGGGCTAATTCCTGGTATGCCTCACTTTGCCTTTTTAATGCTAGCTACTTTATTGGGGATAATTGCTTACGTGATTGAAGAGAAAAATAGACTCGCGGCAATTAAACCTGTTGTTGAAGAAAAACCTGAAATCACCACCGACCTAGAAGAAGCCACTTGGGATGATGTAACTCCAGTTGATGTAGTGGGTCTTGAAGTCGGCTACCGCCTAATTCCTTTGGTAGATAAATCTCAAGGCGGTGACTTGCTTAAGCGAATTAAAGGATTACGTAAAAAATTTGCACAAGAAATTGGCTTTCTTGCGCCTACAGTTCACATTCGAGACAACCTAGAGCTAAAACCTTCTGGCTACAGAATCACACTTAAGGGTGTAGAAATTGGTACTGGTGAATCTCATTATGGCCAACACTTAGCCATAGACCCCGGCATGGTGACAGGCTCTTTACCGGGCGCAGTAACGACCGACCCTGCTTTTGGCTTACCTGCAGTATGGATCGACAATAATACTCGTGATTTAGCACAGAGCATGGGTTATACCGTAGTGGATTCAGGCACAGTAATAGCAACACATCTTAACCATATGATTTCAATGCACGCAGCCGAACTATTAGGTCGCCAAGAAGTGCAACAGTTACTGGACCATATTGGTAAAGAGTCACCTAAACTTGTTGAAGACCTAGTACCAAAACAAGTATCACTATCCGTTGTGCACAAAGTATTACAAAACTTACTCGCTGAAGGCGTTCACATCCGCGACATGCGCACTATTGTTGAGACACTTGCTGAAAATGCAACACAGACTCAAGACGCTAATGAGCTTACAGCCCTAGTCCGCGTGCGTTTAGGTCGTGCTATCGTGCAACAACTATTTCCAACAGGCAATGAAGTTTCTGTGATGACATTAGATAACGGGCTTGAACGCCTGCTAATGCAAGCGATGCAAAACAATAATGCAAACGGTACAGCTATAGAGCCTGGCATGGCAGAAACATTATCAAGACAAACTGAGTTAGCTGCTAAACAACAAGAACAAATGGGGCTTTCACCAGTTTTACTTGTTTCATCAGCTCTAAGAACACAATTATCAAAATTCCTGCGCAGAGCAGTTCCACAGCTTCGTGTGCTATCACATGAAGAGTTACCTGATTCAAAAACTATACGCGTCACTAGCATTATTGGAGGTCAAGCATGAACATAAGAAGATTTTTTGGCAAAAACTCACGGGAAGCCCTTAACATGGTGCGCATGGCCCTTGGGGAAAATGCGGTCATACTATCTAATCGTGCTGTTAATGGTGGGAATCAAATCATGGCATTCAAAGAAGAAGACATCGATGCAATCGTCAGTGACGAAGCATATCAACGCCATGCACCAGGCTATGAAAGTGATGAGCCAACGACATTGCTGTCTGTTCTGAACAAAAAAATTGATGGCTTTCACTCTAATCAAGCAGAACCATTTACCGGTGATATTAGCGCCAGCAATTCAATCGAAAACCTAAGCGCATCTCAGCCACTTATCGAAACACCTGCAACATTAAGACAGGCACCGGCTGCTTCAACACACGTATCAACACCACAAGCAACAACACAAACGGTAAGACCACGCATCCAAGTAGAAACTGCTGAAACCAGCATGCAAATGGCTGATATGTTGAGTGAAATGCGCACAATGCGTAGCGTCATCGAATCACAACTTACAGCAATTGCATGGGGCAATATTCAGCAACGTGACCCAGTGAAATCAAAGGTATTAGGTACGTTACTTGCAGCAGGTTTTAGTGCAGCGTTATCAAGATATTTGGCAGAAAATTTACCCTCAAATTTGGATCATGATAAAGCAATGAATTGGATCAAATCCATTCTTGCCAAAAATCTAAACACCTTGGATAACGAATCTGAAGTTCTTGATAAAGATGGTATTTTTGCGCTAATTGGCCCTACTGGTGTTGGTAAAACCACCACCACAGCTAAATTAGCAGCACGCTATGTGATGAAGCATGGTACGCAAAATCTTGGCTTGATAACAACCGATGCCTACAGGGTGGGTGGTCATGAGCAGTTAAGAATATACGGTAAAATTCTTGGCGTAATGGTTCATGCAGTTAAAGATGAAGCTGATTTGAAAATAGCTCTTAACGAGCTAAAAAGTAAACGCACCATTTTAATTGACACGGTAGGTGTAAGTCAGCGCGATCGTATGGTTGCAGAACAAATGGCGATGCTATCTAACATCAATGCGCCAATTAAAAAATTGCTTTGCCTTAATGCAACTAGCACAGGCGAAACGCTCACTGACGTAATCAAAGCCTACAAAGGCAAAGGCTTAGACGGCTGCTTAATTACTAAACTGGATGAAGCTGCGACAATAGGTAACACCCTGGATGTGATTATTCGCGAGAAGCTCAAGCTTTATTATGTGGCAAATGGTCAACGCGTTCCTGAAGATGTTCATCTAGCGAACAAGCTTTATCTCGTTCAGCATGCCTTAAAGCAAAGTCCGGTAAGCAACAAACCGTTCCAGTTCTTAACAGAAGAACTACCATTTATTATGGGTAACACTGCACAAATGGCCGCTACTGCTAAATCTGCGGAGGCTAGTCATGGCTAACTTTCAAAACGATCAAGCGGCAGGTCTACGTCGCCTTATGGCAACACCAAAGCCTAGAGTGCTATCAATTCTTACAGCTTCAAGTGCGCAACATCAACCAAGACTCATTACCAATTTAGCGGCATCAATCTGTGGAAATGGTAGCGATGTATTAATTATGCACGCATCACAAACATCTCGTGAAATCAGCTACGGTGTTGATAAACTACCTGCGCTTTTGGACGTAGCCTTGGGTGAGCAATCTTTAATGAATGCGATTAGTGTTTCAAGCCATGGTTTTGCCGTAGCAAAGCTCATGCAAAAAAATCAATTTAATGCTCGTCTTGATAGCGCTGTAAGTCTGAATTTAGACACTATTTTTGATGACCTAGCGAGCCAATATGAAATTGTATTGGTCGATGCAACTCTAAACAAACAAGATGTGTTGCCATTAAATGTGCTGAATAATAGTGAAATTCTCATTCAACTCACGCGCAGCTCAGAATCAATTAAAGACGCCTATACTTTGATTAAGCAAATTTGTAGCGAATTAGGCAGACGTTCATTTGGCATCATCGTTGACAATGCAACAGAAGAACAAGCTAAAATTGTTTTCCGAAACATTTCAGAGGTAGCAAAAAACTTTATGCAAATTGAATTAGAGTTTTTTGGTGCAATTCCTAGCGATGACCACTTGAGCCGTGCAAATAAACTAGGACGTTCAGTCATTGATGCATTTCCACTTGCTGCTGCATCTACTGCTTTCAAGCAGATTGCTCAACGGTTAGATTACAAGCAATCTAGCACAGGCAACATCAAACAGGCTTCATACATTTAGCCTAGAGATTTCCTATGTACACCATTCATGGAAAAAAAGACCAAAAGGATGAGTTGCTCAATAAGCATGCTGTTTTGGTCAAAAAGCTAGCTTATCAGCTCAAGGCAAAACTACCGCCTAGCGTAGAGTTAGATGACTTAGTGCAGGCAGGCATGATGGGGTTACTGGATGCAGTCAATCGCTATGAAGATACTCATGGTGCACAATTTGAAACCTATGCAGCACAAAGAATTCGCGGCTCAATGTTAGATGAATTACGCAGTGCAGATTGGTTACCGCGTAGCGTGCGTAAAAATATGCGTGATGTCGAGGCGGCCATTAGCCAACTTGAACAGCAATTAGGTCACCCACCAACTGAAGGCGAAGTTGCAAAAAAACTTAACCTATCGCTCAATGATTACTATGATATGCTTAGTGACTGCGGTGGTCACCAGCTGGTTTACTATGAAGACTTTCATGATTCTGAAGGTGGTGAACACTTTTTAGATCGTTTCCACAGCGACGATGTATCAGACCCAATAAAAGGATTGCTCGCTGGCGATTTCAGAGATGCTCTAATTAATGCAATTAATTCTTTACCCGAACGTGAGAATTTACTGCTTGGTCTTTATTACGAGCAAGAACTTAACCTGAAAGAAATAGGTGCAGTAATGAATGTTTCAGAATCACGTGTTAGCCAATTACACAGTCAGGCTGTTGCTAGGCTTCGTGCACATCTCAAAGAGAAATCATGGACCGGAGCAGTTTAGGCGGCGTTGCCCTTGCCATAGTTGGCATCCTACTAGGCCAAGCCATTGAAGGTGGGCATGCTGGATCATTGCTGCAACCTGCAGCATTTTTGATTGTAATGTGTGGTACATTCGGCGCAGTTTTACTACAGACAAGCACAGCAAATTTCATTCTAGGCATTCGCATGGTAAAGCTTGTATTCAAACCTGCCCCCAATGATAAAGCCGCTCTTGTAAAGCGTATCAACCAATGGTGTACTCTTGCCCGTAAAGACGGCATCCTGATGCTAGAACCTCATTTCTTAAGGGAAACAGATCCCTTTATTAAAAAAGGCCTACGCTTACTGATTGACGGAACTCCCCCATTAAAATTGCAAGAAATTTGTAGCAATGAAATCTATTATTATGAAATACAGCAACGTAATGCCGCAAAAATTTGGGATGCCGCAGGCGGTTACGCTCCAACCATTGGAATTTTAGGTGCTGTATTAGGTTTGATTCACGTGATGGAGAACTTATCTGAACCGGGTAGATTAGGTGGTGGAATTGCCGTAGCTTTTGTAGCGACAATATATGGTGTTGGACTCGCTAACTTGTTTTTCTTGCCTATCGGCAACAAACTCAAATCAATGATTCAAGAGGAAGCTGCGCGAAGAGAAATTTTAGTAACAGCTCTAATTTCAATTGCCAGTGGTGACCATCCTAGAATTGTAGAAGAACGCCTATTAACTTATCTAGAAACATAGAATAGGCAATCTAATCAAATAGATAATGCAAACACTAGATTATGGACAGAAGAAAATCTCATGAAGAACATGAAAACCATGAACGCTGGTTAGTTTCTTACGCTGACTTTATTACACTACTGTTTGCATTTTTTGTGGTGATGTACTCAATTTCATCAGTCAATACTGGGAAATATAATCAACTTAGCGCATCTGTCGGCTATGCCTTTAGTGGAGTTAATCCTTACGAAACTAAACTTGGCTTAAGCGCACCAGACAAAATCAAAGGTCAGCAGAAATCTTTAATTAAACCGCTACCATTAACTAACTTGCACAATCAAGCGGTTCAGCGCGAGCGTGAAAAAATGACTAATACAGCAGTCAATTTATCGAACACGCTTGCACCGCTCATCAACGATGGCAAAGTTCGAGTCGTTCAAAACAATCGTGGCGTTCGCATTGACATTCATGACAGTCTTCTATTCAGTCCAGGTTCAGCAGATCTAGCTAATGCAGCTAACGACGTCATCAACCAAATCGCCGCTGAACTTAAAGACAGTCCGAACCTGATACAGGTTGAAGGTCACACCGATAACATACCCATTCACAATGCAACATTCTTCTCAAATTGGGAGCTTTCTGCGGTGCGCGCAACCAACGTAGTTAGGCTACTAAACACTGCAGGAATTGTTGAAACAAGGTTAAGCGCACTTGGTTTTGGTTCAGTACAACCAACAAGTGAAAATGAAACCCCTTTAGGCAGGGCAAAAAATCGTAGAGTTTCGATTATGCTACTTTACGAAACACAAAATCCTGAAGACTCTACAGTCGAAGTAAAACCGCAAAAATCTATCAATTAGATTTATATTGTAGGATTTTTTTTAACAATTCCCCTGCAGCGATAAAGCCAAATGGAGCGGTTACACAAACGCTAGACCCATATCCAGCACAGTTTAGACCAGTAATCGGATGATGGTCTGTCGCACAAATTTGTTGCGGTTGAACCACCTCTTCATCTGAATAAACACAAGTAATACCGAGTTTAGATGACTTACTTTTTACGCTGTTTCCCGCTAAAAACTCATAATCTCTACGCAGTAAGTTACGTACTTTGGCGAGCAACTTATCATGCGTTACCTGACTTAAATCCGCGTGCTTAATAAGGGTAGCATCCAACCGTCCACCAGCTGCACCAGTAACCACAAGGGGTATATTATTTGCTATACAAAAGTTTGCAATTGCTGCTTTCGCCTTGGCATCATCAATACAATCAATCACGCCGTCATATTGTTCTGAAAGCAATGTCGCAACATTATCAACCGTAATAAAATCCTCTACTTCTATAACCTCAGCCAAAGGATTAATTAGCTTAATTCGCTCAGCCATTGCAGTTACTTTAGCTTTACCAAAAATACCATCAAGCGCATGCAATTGGCGATTCACATTCGACTCAGCAATATTATCCAAATCTATCAACGTAATGGTGCCTATGGCATTGCGAGCTACAGCCTCTGCAGCCCAACTCCCCACACCCCCAATACCAATAATGCAAACATGTGAAGACTGCAACTTGAGTAAGCCATCCTGTCCATACAGGCGTGCGACACCGCCAAATCGACGTGCTATATCCACTTCTGATTCGATTTCGTTCATGATTTGATTAAATTTCTAATACAACGAATGCCGTTGCTAGATTTTTCTCATCACTAATACTGATATGTGTATGAGAGATTTTTTTTGCCTGCAAAAACAACTGAAGCTCTTTTGCCAAAATTAAAAGCGGCTTACCTAAATCATCATGTGAAACAGCGATATTTTGAAATGTAGCTGGAGCACGCAAACCTGTGCCCAAAGCTTTTGAAAATGCTTCTTTAGCGGCAAAACGTTTAGCTAAAAAACGTGCCTTAATTGTGGTTTGTTGATAACTTTCAAGTTCACTTTCAGCCAAAATACGTGCGGCAAATGCATCCCCAAACTCCTCTATAGAAGCTGCAATACGAGAAACTTCAACGATATCTGTACCTATACCAAAAATCATATTATTTGTAAGCGAACTCTTTAATCAATGCCTTCATTTCACGCACAGCATTATCCCAGCCTACGAACAAGGCATGCGCCACAATCGCATGACCTATATTCAATTCGTCCACACCTTCAATTGAAGCAACCTCATGCACATTATGATAATGCAAGCCATGACCAGCATTTACAACCAAACCTAAACTCAAACCATAAGCTACAGCTTGCTTAATACGCTGTAACTCAAGTGCACGCTCTTCAGGATTTTCTGCATCAGCAAATGTACCCGTATGTAACTCAATCACTGGCGCACCCGTTCTCTTTGCGGCATCAATCTGTGCAAGATCAGGACCAATAAATAAAGAGACACGAATACCCGCATCTTTTAATCTTTGTACAGCGTGTTGAACGTTATTAAAATTGCCTGTTACATCAAGCCCACCTTCGGTTGTGCGCTCCTCACGTCTTTCTGGCACTAGGCATACATCTTGAGGTGCAACCTCAAGAGCAATGTTAATCATCTCATCTGTAACGGCACACTCAAGATTCATACGTGTTTGCAACAATCCACGTAAGGCATGTACATCAGCATCCTGCATATGGCGACGATCTTCACGCAAATGAAGCGTAATACTGTCTGCTCCAGACTGCTCAGCCCTTAATGCTGCCTGCACTACACTTGGATATTTTGTACCGCGCGCTTGGCGTATGGTCGCTACATGGTCAATATTGACACCTAATTTCATCATGATTAAAAGTCCTGTAAATCAATTAAAAGCTGCCGCGTGTGTAACGGCTTATCTCCTAGATAATGCGCTAATAAATAGCGCATCAATTGTTTGCTTTGCTGCTGAGTTTGCAAGCTAGTGTAGTCATCATTAGCCATATCAAGCAAAGTGCTACCCATTAGATACACTCCATAATGATTACGCACTCCTGCATTAACCTTACTGGCTCCATGCTCAGCTTCATATGAATAAGATTGCTCTTCTATAATCTCGCTATGAGTAGCATCTTGGCGCAAAGGAATTGCATACCCTAGCTCTTGCAGTAACTTTAGTTCAAACCGCCGTAATGTTGTGGCTAAATTCCGTCCAAATGCTAATATTTTTAGCGTCGCCGCATAGTATTCAAACAAAGCTTCATGTGCATCTTCTCGTGGCAACAAACGCAACATGAGCTCATTCAAATAAAAACCACACATCAGCGCCTCACCCTTCAACAGAAGCAAACCACCTGCCCACTCCAAACCATGCAGAGTCTTAAGTTCCAACTTACCCGACCAAGTGGCTTGCAAAGGCTGAAATGACTGCAACATGCCCCGTACTGCAGATCTAGGGCGCCTAGCTCCCTTAGCCGTGACAGCCACCCGACCAAAGTTACGACTAAAAAGCTCTACAACTAAACTAGTTTCTTTGAATGGGTAAGTATGCAGTACATATACAGCTTGATTATCTTGACGGTGTAAACTTGCACTGACCATAGAGGTTTAATGATTGAAAAAAGTAAGGGCGTAACGAATTTCGTTAATAGCCTAATGACTTTAATGCACGCTCATCATCAGCCCAACCGCCTTTTACTTTTACCCAAGTTTCTAGGTAAACCTTACCGCCAAACAACTTTTCCATATCTTGCCTAGCTTCAGTAGAGATTTGCTTCATTTTCTCGCCATCTTTACCAATTAGCATGGGCTTTTGGCTGTCTTTATCAACAATAATGGCGCAAAAAATGCGGCGTAGTTTCCCTACCACTTCAAACTTTTCAATCTCAACTGCAACTGAATAAGGAATCTCATCTCCTAGTAGTCTGAAAATTTTCTCACGCACCAACTCTGCTGCTAAGAAACGTTCATTTTTATCTGTCAACTCATCTTCAGGATAGATTGCGGCTTGTTCTGGCAAATACTTACGAATGGTATATAACAACTCATCCAAATTAAGACTTTTCTTTGCACTCACTGGTACGATTTCTGAGAATGGAAATTCCAAATCAAAATCTTGAATCAATGGTAGCAAGTTACCTTTGTCTCCCATCAAATCTGATTTATTCACTACCAAAATCGTCGGTGTGTTTTCTGAAAGCAGTTTTAATACTTTACGATCAGCCTCGCCTAACTTCATGGGCTCAATCACAAACAGAACAACATCAACCTCTGTAAGCACCTGCGTAACAGTTTTATTCAACCCCTTGTTCAAGGCATTAAGATGCTTTTGCTGAAAACCAGGGGTGTCAACAAATAGAAATTGTGTATCGTCGGTTGTGTGGATACCTAATAAGCGATGGCGCGTCGTTTGCGCTTTACGAGAAGTAATAGCTAACTTCATGCCTAAGATATGATTAAGTAGCGTCGATTTACCTACGTTTGGACGACCAACAATAGCCACCGTACCGCATTTGAACCCTGACTCAGATGTTTCTCGCATATCTGTATCTATATTTGTCATTTTTTTACTTTCTCCAGGGTACTATTTTTCAAAACAATAAGCGCTTGTTGCGCGGCTTGCTGCTCTGAAATCCGGCGACTGGCACCCTCACCCACCGTACGTATATTTAACTTCTCTATCCAGCATTCGACCACAAACACTTGGGCATGAGCTTCACCCTCTAGGCGAGTCACAGTATATTCTGGCACAGCGATTTTCTTGGCTTGTAACAACTCTTGTAATAGAGACTTTGCATCTTTATCAATTACTTTCGGATCAATAGTATCCAGCTTATTCGCATACAGATTTAAAACAAAAACTTCTGCTGCGGCAAAACCGCCATCGAGATATATTGCACCTACAATAGCTTCTAATGCATCGGCAAGTATTGATGGCCTACGCCAACCCGCACTTTTAAGTTCACCCTCACCTAATTTGAGCGCATCACCCAAATCCAAAGTGAAAGCGATTTCACTTAAAGTGGCCTCTTTAACCAATTGAGCACGTAAACGACTTAAGTCACCCTCGGTGAGTTTAGGAAATCGTTGATAAAGCTGATTTGCAATAATGAAATTGAGCGCACCATCACCCAAAAACTCTAGACGCTCATTATTGTGAGCGCTATAACTACGATGCGTAAGCGCCTGTGTCAGTAAATTACTGTTAGTAAAACTATAAGTTAAGCGATTAGATAAACGAACCTGATTCATTATCACTTAACTTTTAAAGTTAAATTTTTTATGATGCAAATTAATGTCACTCAATATTTGAATCAGTCTGTTGATGCTTCAAAATCCATCACTACACTCACATTCGCAACAATCGGTTTCGTCACCTGATATTGAACAGAAACAACAGTATTTCCTGTATCATTTTTTTCTATGATTAAATCATCCCCTGACACCACCTCAACATAAGCCACATTGCGACGCCTATCAAACGAGTCCTTGATTTCCTTTTTACTCAAACTACCTAAAGACTCTTGCTGCATAGCCTGCAACACTTTTTTCACGGACATAAATTCAATATAGGCTGGTGCCATCTTCATTGCAATAATCGCAACAAAAATTAATGCTCCCGCGATGAATGCCATACCAATTAGCGTGGCACCACGTTGGTTTTTATGCTGTTTTGTATATTTATTCAATTGTTGAGTCACACCTTGAGCCATCATAATCTCCAGTAGTTAAATATCAATCCAAATACTTAATTAGTGTATCGCGTTGCCTATTCTAGAACCCTGATCAAAATTCATCCAGATGAAAAAGGCCTTTCCAACCAAGTTCCGTTCAGGCACAAAACCCCAAACACGACTATCTGAACTATTGTCGCGATTATCACCCATCGCTAAATAATGTCCAGCAGGCACTTCAACTTCCTCATTGTTGGCAAACTTCATGCCTATTGTGTTGCTATCGTAGTTACCCACAACATCATGAACCAAAATATCATGCTGCACTGCACCAAGCTGCTCGCGATATTGTTTTGCCAGCATAATATTAAGTCCAGACATCACATACTCATATTCACCAATATCTTTCACTTCAAGTGGCTGGCCATTAATTGTTAAACGCTTATCTTGATAGCTAATCTTGTCTCCAGGCAAGCCTACAATACGCTTAATATAATCAATTGATGGGTCTGGTGGATAATGGAATACGCAGACATCACCTCGACTAGGCTTATTCACTTCAATAAAGGTGTTATTCAAAATTGGCACACGCAAACCATAGGTGAATTTATTAACCAAAATATAATCACCAGCCAATAATGTTGGCATCATGGAACCAGACGGAATTTTAAAAGGTTCTACAATGAATGAACGTACCAAAAAAACCACCAAAATCACAGGAAAGAAACTTTTGGCATACTCAACCAGCATTGGCTCTTCAACACCTGCAGGACGTTTCTTACGTAATACTAAAATGTCAAGAAGCCAAATCAGCCCCGTGACTAGAAGTATTAAAATCATGAAAAGTGCGAACATCATTTTGTTGGTTTTATCCTATTTATCTTCTACACGTAAAATCGCCAAAAACGCTTCTTGTGGAATCTCCACATTACCTACTTGCTTCATGCGTTTTTTACCCTCTTTTTGTTTGTCGAGCAATTTACGTTTACGCGACACGTCGCCACCATAACACTTCGCAATCACGTTTTTACGCATCGCCTTTACGGTTTCTCTCGCAATAATATTGGCGCCAATAGAGGCCTGAATCGCAATATCAAACATTTGACGTGGAATTAACTCACGCATTTTTGCCGCGACTTCACGACCGCGATATACGCTATTTGAGCGATGCACAATCATACTCAGCGCATCCACACGCTCACCATTCACCATAATATCAAGCTTCACTAAATCTGCTGCTCGGAACTCTAAAAACTCATAGTCCATTGAGGCATAGCCGCGTGACACTGATTTTAATTTATCAAAAAAATCGAGCACGACTTCATTGAGCGGCATTTCATAGCTCAACATGACTTGTCGACCCATATACTGCATATTTTTTTGAATGCCACGCTTGTTATTACATAGCGTCATTACTGGACCTACGTAATCTTGCGGCATCAATAAGTTGACTGTAATAATCGGCTCCCGTGTTTCTTCAACACGAGATGGCTCTGGTAGACGTGAGGGGTTCTCAATCTGCACCACTTCACCATTTTTCAGCAACAACTCATATACCACCGTGGGCGCCGTGGTAATCAAATCCATATCGTACTCACGCTCTAAGCGCTCCTGTACGATTTCCATGTGCAACAACCCTAAAAAGCCACACCTAAAACCAAAGCCCAATGCTGTTGAGTTTTCTGCCTCAAACAACAAAGAAGCATCATTCAAACTCAATTTTTCAAGTGCTGTACGTAAGGCCTCAAACTGATTAGATTCAACTGGGTACAATCCAGCAAAAACTTGTGGCTTCACTTCTTTAAAACCTGCCAAAGGTTCTGCAGCTGGTTTATTCGCTAAAGTCACAGTATCACCGACTTTAGCTGCAGCTAGCTCTTTAATCCCAGAAATGACAAAACCCACTTCACCAGCAGACAATGACGTTTTTTGCACTGATTTTGGTGTAAACACACCGACCTGCTCACATAAATGCTCTGATCCTGTTGCCATTAAACGAATTTTATCTTTAGGTTTAAGCGTACCATCCATCACACGTACCAACATCACCACACCAACATAGTTATCAAACCACGCATCAATCACCAACGCTTTCAGTGGTTTCGTAGCATCGCCAACAGGAGGAGGCACTTTAGCAATCACGGTCTCTAATACATCACGCACGCCTAGGCCTGTTTTAGCGGAGCACATTACGGCATCAGAAGCATCCACACCAATTACATCTTCGATTTCTTGCTTTACTCGCTCTGGATCAGCCGATGGTAAATCAATTTTATTAAGGACAGCTGTAACTTCCACGCCCAAATCAAGCGCTGTATAACAGTTTGCCACACTTTGCGCCTCAACACCTTGTGAAGCATCCACAACCAATAGTGCACCTTCACAAGCTGAAAGAGATCGTGAAACTTCATAGCTAAAATCCACATGTCCAGGTGTATCAATTAAATTCAAATGATAGGTTTGACCATCATTAGCCTTGTATTCCAAAGCTGCCGTTTGCGCTTTAATGGTAATACCACGCTCACGTTCAATATCCATAGAATCCAACACTTGCGCTTCCATTTCACGGTCTGCCAAGCCACCACATAAGTGGATAATACGGTCTGCTAAAGTTGATTTGCCGTGATCAATGTGGGCGATAATGGAAAAGTTACGAATATTTTTCATGGTATTTTGATGTGACTATCTTGTTTCAAGTTAACTAACGGCTACAAATCCTACAATAACAAAGGCGCTCTAGGCGCCCTTGTTAGATCCTTAATATGCCGCGATTTTACAGCAAATTCAAAGTATTAACATCAACTGATTCTATCTGTAAAAGTTCTCCACACTTATTTTGCTGCAGGCACTTTGACTGCCACGTAAAGCGTATTCTCACCACGTAGCACTAGCAATGCAATCGTCTTACCAGCAGAAAACCCTGCAAGCAGCTTATTAAACTGATCTAGGTTTTGCACTTCAGTATTATTAAGACCAAGCACAATATCCCCACGACGAACACCAGCTTGCGCCACTACCCCTTGTGCGTCGATGACTAGCAAGCCATTTCTGCCGTTCAGCTTTTTCTTTTGTTGCGGACTAAGCTCTTTTAATATCAAACCAATACGATTCACTTCTGGCTTAGTCGGTGATTTATTACCTTGCGCTAGTTCAGAAGAGTCACTAGGCATCTCACCAATACCAACATTAAGTGTTTTTAATGTGCCCTTACGTAACACCTCTACCGGCACAATTCTGCCTGGCTTGGTTGCACCAACAGCTCGTGGCAAATCAGTAGAAGTCACAATAGACTTGCCATCAAACTTTGTAATAACGTCTCCGGCTTCCAAATCCCCTTTATCGGCTGGGCCATTTTTTTCAACACTAGCAATCAGTGCGCCATTAGTGTTTTTCATACCAAATGATTCAGCCAATTCTTTGGTGATTTCTTGGATTACAACGCCCAACCAACCTCGCGTAATCTTGCCTGAGCTCTTGAGTTGATTAGAAACTTCAATAGCCACATCAATGGGAATACTAAAAGACAAACCCATAGAACCACCACTGCGACTGTAAATTTGTGAGTTAACTCCTACCACCTCACCATCCAGATTAAACAATGGACCACCTGAATTTCCGGGATTAATTGCCACATCTGTTTGAATAAATGGCACAAAATTTTCTTGCGGCAAAGCTCTACCTTTCGCACTTACAATACCCGCCGTCATGGTGTTTTCAAGACCAAAAGGCGAACCAATCGCTGCCACCCACTCGCCTACCTTTAATTTACTAGGGTCTCCCACTGTAACTTTAGGCAGGCCAGTAGCATCAATTTTCACCAAAGCAACATCTGTGCGCTTATCAGCTCCAATGATTTTGGCTTTAAATTCACGTTTATCTGATAACTTCACAATCACTTCATCGGCTTCAGACACCACGTGAGCATTAGTCAGAATATAGCCATCACTGCTAATAATAAAACCTGAACCTAGCGATTGAGATTTGTATTCAGGTATTGATCCGCCATTCTGTCCTGGCATGCCAGGAAATCCTGGTATGCCAAAATGCTTAAATAACTCCTGCATGCGCTCATCATCTGGCATTGAAAATGGCATCATGCCACCTCCACGTTGACTTTGAGTCACACTAATATTCACCACTGCTGCACCTTGCTTATCTGCTAACTCAGTAAAGTCTGGCAAGTTTGCAGCAGAAATACTACTGCTCATCACAAGAGTAAAGCCAAGGACCATCGTGGCTAACCAATTTTTGACCATTTATTGACCTCCTTTAAACACAAATTGATTCATTTATTTTTTTGACAAGCATCATCGTCGGCACGGCGTAAAATGACTGCTTGATACTGATTACTTGATTTTTTAATAGTGGCAAGACGAGAATTTACAAGATATTTAGCGAATAAAAACGCTAAAAGTAAACCTAATGCCGCGCTTAAAGCAACATATAGCTCGTTAGCAAAAATCATATCCGCAAGAATTGTAGCCAACAACAATCCTACTAGGGGAATACCGTAGAGAATCAGCACTGAATTTAACATGGCGCGCTCATCAATACCCACCACTACGCTATCGCCCACATGAGCACTAATACAATTCTCCGCACGAAGCGCTTGGGTTTTGTGACCCAACAACTTACCCCAAGTGGAATTACCGCAGCCTCGCTTTTGACCACACAAACCACAAGCTGTCTTTCGTTCTATTTCCAAGGTAGCCTGACCGTCAGCCAGTTCAGTAATCACTGCATGCTCTTCTATCATCTTGACACTCTTAAACTACAAATCTACTCACTTGGAAATCTATTTTTTTAACACCACTGCATTAGCTATTTGGGCAACGGTAACTTCTGGAACTTCTCCCACAGCTGTAAATCGATAGTCATCCATAGCACTAATATAAAAACTGGCATTACCTACCACACCATGCGAACCTTTAGATGGCGTAATGAGTGCAGACTGCTTAGGAACCTGTTCAATAAACAAAGATACAGAGGCTAAGCCATCAGAAAATACCATTTGAGTCACTGGAAGCGTTTTATGACGTTCCATACGCGTCACTTGCTCCACTTTTCGATAACCCGTAGGGAGTTCTTTAATAATCCAATTATTAGTAGCGCTATTATCGACAACAACAGGCACTTCATTTTCCATGACATAACGCTTATTGCTATCAAACTTAGGTTTAAACCAATCAAGGTCTACTGAATTCATTAAACTCAATTGATTAAAGGCAATGCTCTCTATAATTTGATTACGTTGATTCAACAAGGCAGACTTAAGCAACAAACCAAACTCAGAATCTATCCAAAATTGATAGCTATAACGATAACTGTCCTTTGCATCCAAAAACAAGACCTGTGCCTGTCGGCCTGCCACACGCTCCATATCTCCCATACGCACGGAGTATCCTGCTTTAACTGCCTCTAAATTACTTGGCAAAACAGCAGGAAACATGTTTTCACCACGCCGTTTTTCTATAATCACTTTTTCATTCTTCGGGTTATAAATCACCAGGTCTTTACCCTGACTTAACACTTCTCTTGGTGAACCATCTAACATCACACTACGTGCAAACTCACCCTTACCATTAAACAAATGTGTGATTTGTACTGATTTAGAATGCTGCCCCTTCTGGCACACAAAGACACCTTGATAATTCAAAGCATGTGCCGCAACAGCTGCTTTTTGCAGGCTCTGCCACATTTCATCATCAGTTGCGGCTTGAGTGCTAATAGGTAAGCTCAAAACCATCAACGCAGCAAAATAAGCCTGCACAAAATACCTCATGCCAATCATTCCGAGTAACTAGCAGATTGAATGTAATATGAACTTGCGGACGGCGCAGTCACTTGATGGGCAACTAAATACTCTTGAGGAATACCTTGCTCGCTTGCATTTACTTGAGCCACCTCAGTTGAATAAGATTCTGGCTGACTTTGTTGATGCAATGCCATCCAACCAACCACCATCACTGCAGCAAAGGAAGCCGCTATAGACCAAACAACAGGCACTTTTCTGTGCGCTGTCACATGATGATTTGCTAACGCGGCATTTGGAGATAACACTGTAGGCTCAAGCTCTAATCTTGACATTAATCTTTGCTTAAAATCCGAACTAAGCCCTTGCAACTTTGGTTCTTGCGCGATTAGAGGTGAATGTTTGAAACCGTCTAGGCCCCGCATAGCATCGCCAATTAAATGATATTGACTCCAAGCTTCTGCCGCTTGCTGATTGAGTTGCATCAGACTCACGGCATCTGCAACACTCTCAACATCTACTTCGTCATCAACCAACGCGGATATTTGTTCACTCATCATGCACTCCTACAACAGTTTCTTTTAATCTTTAATTCAAATCGGACAGTTTAATTACCATCTTTTATTTTCTGACGTATTAAGCAACGGCCTTAGCTTTAAAGCAATCGCTTCTCGTGCCCTAAAAATACGTGATCGCACCGTACCAATCGGGCAACCCATAATCGTGGCTATTTCTTCATAACTCAAGCCTTCAATTTCACGCAAGGTAATTGCGGTGCGCAAATCTTCTGGCAGATTTTCCACGCTGTCATTTACAGTTTGCGCAATCTCTTTAGTCATTAAAGTAGATTCCGGTGTTTCCATCGTGCGCAATTCATTACCGTCTTCAAAATTTTCTGCATCTTCAATTTCGATATCAGTGCTCACCGACGGCCTGCGCCCCATTGATACCAGATAATTTTTAGCAGTGTTGATCCCAATGCGATACAGCCAAGTATAAAAAGCACTATCACCTCGAAAATTAGGTAGTGCACGATAGGCTTTTATAAAAGACTCTTGAACTACATCTTCAATTTCAGCCTGATCACGAATCATACGTGACAACAACCGAGCTAACTTGCGCTGATATTTATCCACCAGCAAGCCAAAGGCGCGCTTATCTCCGCGTTGCGCACGCAAGACGAGCTCATGATCAATTTCACGATTTCCAGATGATGGACTACCAGATGATTGATTAATCGACACTGCGCTTAAGCTTCCTGTAGGTTTGCTATTATTAAGATTTTCAGTAATAGCAGTATAACCTTGCGTAGCAGGTTGCATAAAGCTTAATTGCGTCAGCTCTTGTATTTTAGTTGCTTGTATAATCACATGCTCTCCTCAATCAACATTGTCATTACTTCAGTTGATATTTTGTTATTTTTTACTAAAACTTAAATAGTTTTTTATTTAGTGTTACCTTGTAATCACATTGTAGCTATTGCCTTTTACCAAGACAGCGATACACTCTCATAAGTTCCTTGCTAACCAAATTCAGTCACACACTTTCGCCCTAGGAAGCTTTTAACACTATGCAGCAATTTGACATCCTTATTATTGGTAGCGGATTAGCAGGTTTATCGCTGGCATTACGAACTGCAGCAGATAAGAAAGTATGCTTAGTAAGTAAACGTCAAATTAACGATACAGCCAGTAACTGGGCACAAGGTGGAATCGCTGCAGTACTCAATGACGCAGATACCATTGAAGAGCATATTCAAGACACATTAATTGCTGGCGCTGGCTTATGTGATGCAGCAGTCACCAAGCTTGTTGTGGAAAAAGGCAAACAGGCGATTGATTGGCTGATTGAGCAAGGTGTTATTTTTACTCGCGAGTCTGATAACAGTGGCTACCACTTAACTCGCGAAGGTGGTCATAGCCACCGCCGCGTGATTCATTCAGCAGACGCAACTGGCCATGCTGTACAAACCACACTCTCGGAAAAGGTAAGACTACACCCCAACATTACCTTATTAGAAAATCATATTGCAGTAGATCTGATCACCACACGTAAAGTAAAAAAATCAGACGACAATGCTTGCCTAGGCGCATACATACTGGATAACGACACAGGAAAGGTCATTACCATTGCTGCGCAAAACACAGTATTAGCAACGGGGGGAGCAGGTAAAGTTTATCTTTACACCACCAACCCTGACATTAGCACAGGCGACGGCATTGCCATGGCATGGCGCGCAGGCTGCCGTGTAGCCAATATGGAATTTATTCAGTTTCACCCTACCTGCTTGTTTCACCCACATGCAAAATCATTTTTAATTTCGGAAATTGTACGCGGTGAAGGGGGATTACTAAAGTTACCAGATGGCACCCGATTTATGCCTGATCATGACCCGCGTGAAGAGCTTGCACCACGAGACGTTGTAGCACGAGCGATTGACTTTGAAATGAAAAAACGTGGCTTAGATTGTGTTTACTTAGATATCTCGCACAAGCCTTTAGCCTTTATTCAAGAACACTTTCCTAATATCTATAAGCGCTGCTTAAAACTAGGAATAGATATTAGCACCACACCAATTCCAGTAGTGCCTGCAGCGCACTATACCTGTGGCGGTGTCATGACAGACGACAAAGGTCAAACGGACATACAACATCTCTACGCCATTGGAGAAACCGCTTGCACTGGTCTGCATGGTGCTAACCGCCTCGCTAGTAATTCTCTTTTGGAGTGCTTGGTCTTTGGTCAGACAGCGGCAGAAGACATTCTGCGTCAACCGTCAAAACCATCACCAACTTTGCCTTATTGGGATGAGAGTCGCGTTACCGATGCGGACGAAGAGGTGTTGATTACTCACACATGGGATGAGTTACGCCGTTTTATGTGGAACTATGTTGGTATAGTTCGCACAGACAAACGTTTAAGCCGTGCGTTACATCGTATTCACATGTTGCGAGATGAAGTGCATGAGTTTTATAGTAACTTCAAAATCAGTAACGATTTAATCGAGTTACGTAATCTGCTTCAAGTCGCCGAGCTTATCGTCAAAAGCGCTATGGAGCGTAAAGAAAGTCGCGGCCTGCATTACAGCAAAGATCACCCGAATCTAGATACCGAAGCTGTTCCCACTGTCCTTGAGCCTTCGAACTACTACAGCCTGTTAGACAGAGAGCATGGCCACGCACACCATCACCACTAAATGAGACTGTTTTACGCGGTAAGTTTTGCGCTATTGTCATCTGTTTTCCACATCTGCCACGCAGATGAAGATTCATACAAAATCACTTATGTGTACGATGGTGACACACTAAAGTTACGTCATACCAATGGCGAATTTAACCTGCGCCTCGCAGACATTGACGCCCCTGAACGTAACCAAAATTTCGGTCTAAAATCACGCCGTGCACTTTCTAAACTTTGCCTTGGCAACAAAATTTCTCTAAAAGTTACCATCAGTGGCACCGATAAATACATGCGCACGCTAGGAAAATTAGAATGCAATAAAATCGATGCCAGCCTTTATCTAGTAAACCAAGGCTTAGCTTGGCATTACACACAATACTCGAACGATCCAGCACTCCATAATGCCGAACTCAAAGCCCGTAAACAAAAACGAGGACTTTGGGCTACCGCCAGCCCAACACCGCCATGGATTTGGCGTCGCCAACAACAAGAAAAATAGAAAACTGACTTTAACTCCAATCTTCCGTATAATGCAGGTTCCCTACGCCAACCAATCTGCGTAGCGGTCTATTTACTCTTAATCTTTCTGATTGCTAAAATCGCTGAATGAATGATGATTAAAATTGCCTACCTCGATTGGTGTTGCTTCATAAACAAGTAATAGGTCGGCTTATATTCAAAGCTGGAGCTTTACATTGACTACTGAAACAACCCACCTTAACTTTAACGAGTTAGGATTATCCGAATCCATTTTGCGTGCAATTAACGACGCAGGTTATACCTCACCCACTCCAATTCAAGCAAAAGCTATTCCGCAAGTGCTAAGCGGTGGTGACTTACTCGCTGGAGCCCAAACAGGCACGGGGAAAACTGCAGGATTCACTTTACCAATTTTGCATTTACTCAGCCAAAAACCTTTAGCTGAAGTGGCTAAAGGTCGACCACGCTGTCTAATGCTGACCCCAACACGTGAACTGGCTGCACAGATTGAAGAATCCGTTAAAACTTATGGAAAATATTTGCCACTAACTTCAACAGTTATTTTTGGTGGCGTAAATATCAACCCGCAAATTGCAAGACTTAAAAAACCGCTAGATATTCTGGTAGCAACGCCTGGCCGCTTGCTAGATCACGCCAATCAAAAGAACATAGACTTATCGGCTATTGAAATATTAGTGCTAGATGAAGCTGACCGTATGCTAGACATGGGTTTCATTCGAGATATTAAAAAAATTCTTGCTTTGCTTCCTAAACAAAGACAAAACCTATTATTTTCAGCAACCTTTTCAGATGAAATTAAAGCACTAGCAGACGGCCTATTACACAACCCAGGATTTGTTGAAGTAGCCCGCCGCAATACAGCATCTGAATTAGTTGAACAAACCGTGCATATGGTGGCACAAAGTCATAAACGTCAATTGATGAGCCATCTGATTAAACAGCACGACTGGAAACAAGTACTGGTATTCACCCGAACTAAACATGGTGCAAATCGTTTAGCTGAAAAACTGATTAAAGATGACATCCAAGCTGCCGCTATTCATGGCAACAAAAGCCAAGGCGCTCGCACTAAAGCACTAGCACAATACAAAGATGGCACCATGCGTGTGCTCGTTGCAACAGATATCGCTGCACGTGGCTTGGACATTGACCAATTACCGCAAGTGGTGAACTTTGAACTCCCTAACGTACCTGAAGATTATGTGCATCGCATCGGCCGAACTGGCCGCGCAGGCAGTAGTGGTGCCGCAGTATCATTAGTCGATCGTGAAGAACTCAAGTTACTGAAAGATATTGAAAAACTAATTAAGCGTGAAATTCCTAAAGTACAAGTCGAGGGTTTCGTGCCTTCCGACAAACCAGATCCAGAGCCGCCACGCTCTACACAACCACATGGCAGACCACCTCGTGGACATTCACGTAAGCCACAAAATGCAGGTGATGGGCAAAATACAGAGCGGAATCAAGGCCGCAATCAATCGCAAGAAAGAAGACCAGCGACCAATGCTACTGGTCCGCAACCACAAAGAAATAGTGAACGCTCAACTTCAACAAAATTTATGTCAGAAGCGGCACGTCATCAAGCGATGCCACAATCGGCATTATTCTCACCCCCAAGCCCCCCACCTCGCGGCGGTCAAAACCGTGGCACCCAAGGTCATGCACCACAAGGCCATGGCCAGCCAGGAAGAAGTAGCCATAAACCCAACAACCCGCATAGAAGCGGTGGGCGTGGTCGCTAATTCATAGTCGAAGAGTGCACTAAAGTCATTATGAAAATCTGGGTCGACGCCGACGCCTGCCCGGTCGTCATCAAAGAAATTCTGTTTAGGGCGGCTATACGTACAAAAATCACAACGACGCTAGTCGCTAACCAATTTTTACGCACCCCTGCATCGCCTTACATCAAGACCATGCAGGTCCCAAGCGGCTTTGATGTAGCAGACAACCGCATTGTATTAGAGTTAGAAGCTGGCGACGTGGTGATTACCGCCGACATTCCACTAGCCGCACAAGTGGTAGAAAAAGGTGGACTAGCCATAAATCCACGCGGTGAGCTTTATACAGAGGCGAACATTAAAGAACGCTTAAGCATGCGAAATCTAATGGAAGAGCTACGTAGTAACGGTGTAGAAATTAGCGGACCTTCGTCTTTTAACCAAGGCGACCGTCAAGCTTTTGCTGCGACACTGGATCGATTAATTGCTAAAGCTATCGCAGCATCCAAGTCCTAAAAATAAATACAGCATGCATTAAGCAAATACAAAAAATAGGCTAAAATCCTAGCCTTAAATTTTCTTACTTTATAGCCCACCCGCTTAGGAACCTACCATGCAAATTGCAATGAACACTGTAGTCACCATGACCTACGAACTTAAAGATGCCGATGGCAACGTACTTGAATCAAGCACAGACCCAGTGGCCTACCTACACGGTGGTTACGACAATATTTTTCCAAAAGTGGAAGAAGCCATGCACGGCAAAAATGTTGGCGACGTTGTTATCGTTGATTTGCAACCAGTAGATGCTTTTGGTGAGTATGATGAAGAGTTAGTGCAAATTGAACCAGCAAGTGCATTTCCATCTACTGAACTAGAAATTGGCATGCAATTTGAAGGTGAAGATCCAACAGGCGACGTTGTTTTATACACTGTGACTGACATTGCCGACGGTAAAGTAGTCGTGGATGGCAACCATCCTTGGGCTGGCGAGCGCGTAGTATTTACTGCAACAATTACCGGTGTACGTGAAGCAAACAAAGAAGAAGTGACACATGGCCACTCACATGGTGATGGCGGCCACCATCACTAATACTTACACAAAACTGTAAACAAAAAAGCACCTCAACTAGGTGCTTTTTTAATGCACTTAATTTTTATCCAACAATTCTTTTAACTGATATAAAAGATCCAAAGCCTGCTTGGGTGTTAAGTCGTCAACTTGCATTGTTTCTAACTCAGCTATTACAGGATGAGTCTGGTGCTCAACTTCAGTCTCTGTCGCTATAAACATATCTGTTTGTGATATTGCAGAAGGCTGTTGAGCGACCTGACTCACTTCCAACTGCGCCAGTTTTCTTTTAGCTGCGGCAATCACCGGTCGTGGAATACCCGCCAACTGCGCCACCTGTAAACCATAGCTTTGGTTGGCAGCCCCTTCTTCAACCTTATGCATAAACACTATATTGTTACCATGTTCAACTGCATCCAAATGCACATTGGCGGCATATTTGAACTCGTCCACAATACGAGTCAGCTCAAAATAATGCGTGGCAAACAAGGTATAACTGCGGTTTTTCTCTAGCAGTTGCTTAGCCACAGCCCACGCCAAACTCAATCCGTCGAAAGTTGAAGTTCCTCGGCCAATTTCATCTAGCAACACCAAGCTTTTATCCGTGGCATTGTGCAGAATATTGGCGGTTTCGGTCATTTCCACCATAAAGGTAGAACGACCGCCTGCCAAATCATCAGAAGCACCAATACGCGTCATAATACGGTCGATTTCACCGATATTGGCTAGACTAGCTGGAACGTAACAGCCACAGTGCGCCAACAATACAATCAAAGCTGTTTGCCGCATAAAGGTAGATTTACCGCCCATATTCGGGCC
>CAYQZK010000005.1:1446-37420 GCA_964422015.1 uncultured Methylotenera sp. | reverse complement strand
CCGTTTAGACCAGTTCGACTCTGGTTCGCGCCTCCAATTTTACATTTCACTGTATGACAGACGTTAGTTAACGTGAGATTTCCGTTCGTAGCATTTTATATATGGCTAATCTTTCGGGTGTGATTGCATTAGTGGTCATTGCCGCAGTAATTGCGCAGTCTGGTTCTTGTAGATGTTTGCAGTTATTAAATCTACATTTTCCTAAAAATGGCCTAAACTCTACAAACGCATGTTCCAACTCTCCTGTACTGAGATGGTGTAAGCCAAACTCTTGTAAGCCGGGGGAGTCTATCAGTTGGCTTTCTTCGTCAAGGTGGTATAAGTGTGCAGCTGTAGTGGTGTGTTTACCACTATCTAGTACATGGCTTACTTCTTGAGTACGAACCTGCTCATTGGGTAGCAAGGCATTAATCATGGTTGATTTTCCCATGCCAGATTGTCCGACAAGGATGCTGACTTCCCCTTGCAGATAAGGCCTGAGAGCAGAAATATCTTGTTTGGCTGAGAGGGAAAGCACCTGATAACCTAGTGTTGCATAAAAACTTAGTTTCTCCTTTGCGCCGTCATTATCAGTCAAATCACATTTGTTAAGTACTATAAGTACTTTGATGTTCGCTGCTTCAGCTGCGATAAGGCAACGGTTTAGTAGGGCTTCATAAAAGCTTGGTTGTGTAGCGAGCACAATGATAATTTGCGTCACATTGGCTGCTAGCATTTTGCTTTTGAAAGCGTTGCTACGATAAAGCAGTGTTTTGCGTGGTAGGGTAGTTTCTACTACGCCTTCGTGTTTATCAGTGAGTTGTATGGTGACGACATCACCACAGGCTAAGTCTGTTTTTTTGCCGCGAGTAACGCAACTAATGCGTTGTTTACTTTTGTTTAATTCAACTTGGAAGCGTTTGCCATATGCCGCAACCACAGTGCCTTGCAGAGGTGCTTGGATATTTACCGTTTCTGTAGAGTGCAAAATAACAGGCTATTCAGTAAATTTATAGTAAGTTTTATTGAGGTGGCCTGCAACATTCAGCTCTTCATCTTCAAACCACTTTAGGCCTAGCATGGTGTTGCAGTTGCGCACCTGAGCAGATAACCCCTTGGATGTATTTACTTTAGCGAATTCGCGAGTGTAAATGGCTGAGCCATCGCCACCAAAACTTGATGCGTGGCAACTAATACAATGTTTATCAACCAACGCTTTACCAGCAGATAAGTTTGCATTTTTAAATGGCTCGGCACAGCTTACGTTGCTGATGACGACTAAACATATAAATAGAAATGATTTCATGTGAGTAGCCTTTGTGAACATTTTGTTTAGCTAGTATACGCTGCTAATTTTGAAATTCTAATACTTGCTGGTGGGTGTGAGTCATAAAAGGCAGAATGTAATGGGTCTGGTGTTAGTGTGGAAGCGTTGTCGCGATACAATTTAACCAAGGCATTGACTAAACATTTTGCATTTGCATGTTTTGCGGCGTAGTCATCTGCTTCAAATTCATTTTTACGAGAGTAACTGGCCATTACTGGGCGTAGCAAAAATAAAAATACTGGCGATGCTAACAAAAACAATATCAAAGCCATGTAGTTACTTTCTGTTGTAACACCCAAACCGGTGTAAAACCATGGTTGATTAATTAGCCAACCTAATAAAGCTAAACCTACAAAACTTACTGAAAACAAAAGCACAATACGTTTAATCACATGGTGGTGTTTAAAGTGACCAAGTTCGTGCGCTAAAACGGCTTCAATTTCATCAGCGTTTAGTCTTTCGAGCAGTGTGTCAAAGAATACAACGCGCTTAGACGCACCAAACCCAGTGAAGTAGGCGTTGCCGTGGCTACTGCGTGAAGAGCCATCCATTACGAATAACCCTTGTGATTTGAAGCCACATTTAGTGAGTAAAGCTTCTATACGCTGTTTTAATGATTCATCCTCTAGCGGTAGAAATTTATTAAATAGCGGTGCTATAAATGTAGGGTAAACCGCTAGCATAGTTAAATTAAACGCCGCCCAAACAATCCATAAATAGAGCCACCAGTATTGACCTGCACTTTGCATCAACCATAAGGCCACAAATAGAATGGGTGCGCCTAATATGATGCCGACAATGCTGTGCTTCACTAAGTCGCTGAAAAACATTGAGGGTGTCATTTTATTGAAGCCAAATTTTTCATCAATGACAAAAGTTTTGTAGTAATCAAAAGGTAAGTCAACGATGCTACTTACTAGTAATGCGCTACATATCACCAATGCGCCACGTGAAATTTCTTGGGATGCTAGAAACTGCTGCCAAATGTCATCGATGAATTGTAGGCCGCCACCTAGGGTTAATAAGGCAAGTAATGCAGCTTGAACCCCAGCCTCAATTATCATTAATTTTGTTTTTGCGGTGGCGTAGTCAGCGGCTTTTTGATGAGAATCTAATGTGATGTTTTCGCTGAATGCACTGGGTACCTGATTACGATGTTGTTGTATGTAGCTCACGTGTCTACGGCCTAGCCAAATACGAATCAAGGTTGAAGCAACAAGTAGCGATATAAAAGTCATCGATAGGATTAAATTAGGTGATGAAAGCATGATTTATTTAGTCAATTTGTGAATTAAGTTAATATGTTGATATTGTGAAGCAATTGATAGACATTGGTTCACCAATTGAGCTTATAAATTTTAATTTTAATGGAAATCATGATGGCTGATGCAAGTAACGACAATACAAACAGCAACACTACACAAAATAACGCTGCTACGGATAGTAAGAGTAATCCAAATAACTTAATCTGGCTTGATATGGAGATGAGTGGGTTGCTACCTGATTCTGATCGTATTTTAGAGCTTGCTGTAGTAGTTACTGATGCTGATTTAAATGTATTGGGAGAGTCTCCTGTGTTCGTTGTACATCAAAGCGATGCCGTGCTTGATGGTATGGATGCTTGGAATAAAGGTGCGCACGGTCGTTCAGGCTTAATTGAAAAGGTTAAAGCTTCTAAATTAAGTGAAGATGATGTGGCTACTCAAATGATGGCTTTTCTGAAAGAGTTTGTTCCAGCAGGTAAGTCGCCTATGTGTGGCAACTCAATCTGCCAAGACCGACGTTTTATGGCACGTTATATGCCCAGTTTAGAAGAGTATTTTCATTATCGTAATTTAGATGTGAGTGTATTTAAGGAACTTGCTCGTCGTTGGAAGCCTGAGATTTATTCAGGGTTCAAAAAAGCAAGTAAACATGAGGCTTTGGCTGATATCTATGAATCGATTGATGAGCTTAAGTATTATAGAGAGCATTTCATTGTAAAGTAGTTTTAACTGATAAGTTAAAAAAAGAGGGCGCTTATTAGGCGCCCTTAAGTCAGGAGAAACTAGCTTTGGAGAAGCTAGTTTATATTAAGCATATTTCGTGCCAAATTAACTTTTATCGATGCTTATTTTAATAAGCTCGCATATAAAGCCAAATATTCTGCTGCACTTTTATCCCAACTCAAGTTCTGTGACATGCCATTCTGTTGAATTTCAAACCATTTTTTCTCACTCGTATGATAGATATCTAATGCACGTTTAATGCATGAAAACAGCCCTTCTGAGCTTGTATTGGTCATGACAAAGCCTGTTGCGGTGCGGTCTGCAAGAGATGCATCGTTAGTGTCAACAACGGAGTCTGCAAGCCCGCCAGTGGCGTTAACAATAGGTGGTGTGCCATAAGCTAAACCGTATAGTTGATTGAGTCCACAAGGCTCAAAGCGTGAAGGCATCACAAACATGTCGCATCCAGCCATAATTTGGTGTGAAAGTGGTTCATTATAGCCAACGGTGATGCTGATACGACCTGGGAAGCGGGCCGCAAGCTCTTGAAAAGCTGATTCTAAGCCCTTCTCACCACTCCCTAATAATGCAAATTGACAGCCTGCATCAAGTAAGCGTTGCATAATGGGTAATAGCATATCCAAACCTTTTTGATAGGTTAGTCTGCTGACTACGCCCAGAAGTGGAGCATTACTTGCACCAATATCAAGCCCTAGTTTTTCTAATAAGGCTCTTTTAACTTTTTGTTTACCTGATATTTTGCTGGCACTATAGTTTTTAATGAGGTGTGGATCTGTTTCAGGGTTCCATTCATTAGTATCAATGCCATTCAAAATCCCTTTTATTTCATGGCTACGCTTACTTAATAAGCCTTGCAAGCCAAAACCAAATTCTGAGGTCTGGATTTCCTGTGCATAGCGCGGGCTTACCGTACTAATGGCATCGGCGAAGGCGATGCCTGCTTTGAGAAATGATAATTGCCCATGGTACTCATAACCTTCGGTGTTGAAGCTGGTATAGGGAAGTGCCAGCGTCGTCAACCAATCAGGTGAGTAGCAACCTTGAAATGCCATATTGTGTAAGCTAATAATCGACTTGGCTTGCGATTTCTCTACAAGTTTCATATAGGCAGGGGTTAAACCTGTTTGCCAATCGTTACAATGAACAATGTCTGGCTGCCAATCTTTGATTGGACTTTGGGCTGAACTTAAAATAGAAGCCACTTTCGATAGCACGCCAAAACGTGTTGCATTGTCTAGCCACTCATGGCCATTAGCATCAGAATAAGGTCCGCCATCACGCTCGTAAAGGCTGGGTGATTTAATTACAATCACCTTGACTTGAGTTTCCGCAATAGTGCCTAGCATCAGTTCGGCATTGCCTATGAATGGTAAATTGTTGATAGTGGTGATTGTTTTTAAATCTACAAGTTGTTTGAGTGCTGCGGGGTAGCCTGGCATAAGAATACGAATGTTTACACCAAGTGTTTGTAATGCATAGGGTAATGAACCACTAACATCAGCTAGGCCGCCTGTTTTAACGAGTGGAAAAACTTCTGAACTGACGAAGAGTACTTTCTTTTCAAATAAAACTTTCAATGGCATGATTTTCTCGCTAAAGTTGAGTGGCGTTGAATCTATAACAAATCGGACTTCAATGATTTTACTATACGAATGTAATGATATGGGCTTCGTTTTATGAATTTCAGTATAAATCTTATGGGTGCTTTTGCGGTTGGAATTGGTGCTGCGCTTGGAGCTTGGAGCAGGTGGGGCTTGGGGTTTCTATTCAATACCTTATGGCCGTATTTTCCATTAGGCACTTTGATTGCAAACTTAAGTGGTGGTTTGATGCTGGGTGTAGCACTTGGTTTTATAGGTTTGGGTAGCTTTGAGAATGCTACTTTACGACTCTTTATCACCACAGGATTTTTAGGTGGTTTAACTACATTCTCTGCATTTACTGGAGAAACATTATCTTTGCTACAGAAACAAGAGTATTGGTGGGCAATGCTACACGTATCTAGTCATTTATTTGGTGCGTTGTTGATGGCTACTGCAGGGTATTCAATTGTTCATTATTTGCGTGGATAGTTTTCCAAGTTTAATTTGAAAGAGTCTAATAAAAAGGCCCTGATTTATCAGGGCCTTTTTATTGCTTTTACATATGATTAGTACGGTTGAAATTTACTTATTTTTGCGTTTCCACCATCACTAAAGGTTCAGCGCTGATTTCTTCTTTAGCTTTTTTCTGCCATGCAGCTACTTTGCGCGGCCCACTAGGAGCTGGTGTTTCTACTACCACAGCTTTTGGAGCATCGGCTTTTGTTTCCACCAATTGCAGGCCTACTGATGCTAAATCAATCGGCTTCGCTTCTGCTTTTGGTTTGCGTGCACGGGCAGGGCGTTTACTCTCAGCAGGAGCAGTTGCTTTGCCTGCTTCTGTATCTACGGTAGCGATGACCTCAACTTGGTTTTCTGCAATTGGTTCTGCTACAGGTTTAGCGGATTTAGGTTTTCTGCCTTCATTTTTAGGTTTTGCTGGTTTAGCTTCAACAGTAACTTCGGTATTGTTTGTTTCGATTACTTGAGTTGCTGCTGCTATTGGTTCAACTTCAACTACTAGTGGAGCTACATTCGTTTCGACCACCAGTGCAGCTTGGTTAGCTGTAACTTCGTCGTTAGGCACAAATGGACGATTTGTTTCACGAGCACCGCTTTCATCGCGACGGCCACGGCGATTGTTACGATTGCGACGTCCGCTACGCTCCGGGCGTTGCTGCTCAGATCCCGCCTCTATTGCTGGAGTTTCAATAGTGACATTCACTGGCGCTTGATTGCGTGGTTGCTCATTACGTTGCGGCTGTTGTTGTTTTGGTGGACGTTGTTCCTGTGGTTTATTATTTGCAGGACGCTGTTCTTGTCCTTTTACATCATTGTTACGATTTGGACGGTCCTGATTAGCGCCAGCTTCTGAACGTTCGTTGCGATTGCGTTCGTTACGGTTACGGTTGCGGTTACGATTGCGGTTGTTGTCGCGGCGTGACTCTTCAGATTTAGTTGCTTCAGATTTTTTATCTTCTGATGATTTAGCGTCAGAAGTTGCAAATAAACTACTGAAGAAGGTCTTAACCTTAGTCAATAATGAAGGCTCGCTAGTTTTTGCTACTTCTTTCTCGGCCACAATCGGGGCTGGTGCAGCAGGTGTAATGCCTTTTACAGCAGCTACCGGTCTAGTCGCTTTAGCTTCTTCAGCCGCGTTAGGTGTGTAGTTTACTTCTGTTGGCATTTCTACCATTTTGTAGCTAGCACGGTTCGTTTCTTCTGTTACGTCATCATGCTTGATACGCGTAATGTTGTAGTTAGGTGTTTCTAAGTGAATGTTAGGGATTAACACAACTTCAACGCCCATACGTTGTTCAATTTTGTGAATGTCTGCACGTTTTTCATTTAGTAAGAATGTTGCGACTTCAACGGGTAGTTGCACTTGAATAATGGCGCTATTTTCTTTCATTGCGTCTTCTTGAGTAATGCGCAAGATGTGCAAAGCAGTTGATTCAATACCGCGGATGTGACCAGTTCCATGGCAACGTGGACAAGGAATATGGTTGGTTTCACCTAGACTTGGGCGTAAGCGTTGGCGTGAGAGCTCAAGTAAACCAAAGCGTGAAATCTTGCCTGTTTGAACGCGAGCACGGTCTGCATGTAAGGCGTCACGTAGTGCATTTTCAACGTCACGTTGGTTGCGTTGACTTTCCATGTCAATGAAGTCAATAACCACTAACCCGCCTAGATCACGCAGTCTTAATTGACGTGCAACTTCTTCTGCAGCCTCAAGGTTGGTATTGAATGCCGTGTGTTCAATATCACTGCCACGTGTAGCACGACCAGAGTTCACGTCTACCGAAACTAATGCTTCAGTGTGGTCGATAACAATTGCACCACCTGATGGCAAACGCACTTCGCGAGCGAATGCAGATTCAATTTGATGTTCAATTTGGAATCGAGTGAACAGTGGGATTTCATCTTGATACAGTTTTACACGAGCAACGTTGCCTGGCATCACGTGATTCATGAACTGAACGGCCTGTTCATGAATGTCAGGTGTGTCAATTAAGATTTCACCAATGTCTGAGCTGAAATAATCGCGAATTGCACGAATGACCAAACTGCCTTCTTGGTAAATTAAATAAGCGCCAGCTTGCATAGCAGACGCGCCATCAATGGCTGTCCATAGTTGGGTTAGGTAGTTTAAATCCCACTGCAACTCTTCAGCATTGCGGCCAATACCTGCGGTACGTGCAATGATGCTCATGCCTTTTGGCACTTCTAGTTGCGCTAATACGTCACGCAATTCGTCGCGGTCTTCGCCTTCAATACGACGTGATACGCCACCTCCACGAGGGTTGTTTGGCATTAATACCAAATAGCGACCAGCAAGTGAAATGAAAGTGGTAAGTGCTGCACCTTTGTTGCCGCGTTCGTCTTTATCGACTTGCACGATAAGTTCTTGGCCTTCTTGTAAGGCGTCTTGAATACGAGCGCGGCCATCGGCACCTTCTTTATAGTAGCTACGAGCTACCTCTTTGAAAGGTAAAAAGCCATGACGATCCTGCCCATAATCGACAAAAGCTGCTTCCAGTGATGGTTCAATACGGGTAATAACACCCTTGTAAATATTGCTTTTGCGCTGTTCTTTGCCAGCGTGTTCAATATCTAAATCGATGAGTCTTTGACCATCTACAATCGCAACGCGCAATTCTTCTGACTGCGTTGCATTAAATAACATGCGTTTCATGTGTTCTCCTGCGCTGTAATAGGCGGGCAGACTTTGTGCTTATTGGTATAAGCTGAAGTAGACGTTTTTAAAATGAAAGTGCCAGGAGCTGGCTGGAATACTTAACTGGCATCTCAGGCGTCCAAAATATTTTAATGGCCGGCGAATGTAGTGCCAAAACGGAGTGTTTAACGTTTGCAATGTCAGCAATTGAACGATTTAACGGTATTTGGCGGATAACCGCATCTACTTATCAATGTCACAAAGCCAGAGTGGTGATTAAAACCGAGTTGGCAATGTCTTGCTATCACATTGTTTCATCGTGAAATTCAGGATGAAATTAGAGTCTAATTCGTCGTTAAATCTAGTTTATTGCTGAATTCTGCGCCAGAAGTGGCGAGAAAATACGCCAGTTGTGGTTAAAATTCGTTAAAATTCTGTTTTTAGTAAATCCTAATTTTCTAGTTTGCCGAATCGTTTTATATTGTTGAATCGGTTATCTATCAAATTTAACTATCACTTTAAGTCGCGCTTTATCTTTTTTGTCTGCGGCGGCTTTAGCGCTAATTTTACTTACCGCTACTTTATAATATGGCGAGCGGTGTTAACCAAGTATTAGTTGTCACAATTTTTACACTGTTTTTAATTTGCGCATCAATGGTCTTAATGACCTGAATGATGATGCGCTTATTGGTGTTTAGCGTATTCTAATCAAGAATTTAATAATTTAAATTCTGAAGAGCGCGCAAAGTATAAGCTACATCAAACATTTAAGCAAAGCATGAGCAAATTAATGATACAAGATCAAAACAATCATTCATCAGTAGTCAGCGAGTCGGCTGCTGCATTTTTAACGGTGGATGAAGCGAGTGAAGGGCAACGTGTAGATAACTTTCTCACGAAAACGCTTAAAGGTGTGCCTAAGAGCCACGTTTACCGCATTTTGCGTAGTGGTGAAGTTCGCGTGAATAAAAAGCGGATTGCTGCTGACTTTCGTTTGAGTTTGGGTGATGTGGTGCGTGTTCCACCTACACGATCAACTGCTGTAGAAAAGTCTGAAACAACAGCACCAGTAACTTCCAAATTCGAACAGAGCATTATTTTTGAAGATGATGCGATGTTGGTGATTGATAAGCCTGCTGGTTTTGCTGTGCATGGTGGTAGTGGTATTAGTCGTGGTGTGATTGAGCAGTTGCGACTAGAGCGACCAAAAGCCAAGTTTTTGGAGCTAGTGCATCGTTTGGATAGAGAAACGTCGGGTGTGTTGATGTTGGCTAAAAAAAGAAGTGCATTAGTAGGGTTGCACGAGGCGATTCGCAATAATCAAACGGATAAACGCTATTTAGTTTTAGTGCAGGGCGAGTGGCTGGAGGCAAAAAAGCGGGTGGTATTAGATTTGCAAAAATATCTACTGCCGAATGGTGAGCGTCGCGTGAATGTGGTTACAGATATTTCTAAAGATAAGTATGACGAACGTCAAAGTTCTGAAACCATATTTAGGTTGCTTAAAAACTATAGTAGCGCAACGATAGGCAAATTTAGTTTGCTAGAGGCTCAGTTGGTTACGGGTCGTACGCATCAATTACGTGTTCAGTTGGCTCATTTAGGGTTTCCTATAGTGGGTGATGATAAGTACGGTGATTTTGCTTTAAATAAAGCATTGGTTAAGCATGGTTTAAAACGTATGTTTTTGCACTCATCTTGCACTAAAATTCGTCATCCTTTAACGAGTGAAAAGCTTACCTTAGATGCGCCGATGCCGATTGAGCTCAGCCAATTTATACAAAAACTAGAATTAACGAAACAATAGAAAGAAGTTTATGCCTAAGCAATTTGACTTAATCGTATGGGATTGGGATGGAACTTTAGCAGACTCCACTGGGATGATTGCGAGGGCAATCCAAAGTGCTGCAGAAACAGTAGGCTTGCCGGCTATTACATTGCAGCAAGCCAGCAGTATTATCGGTCTTGGTTTGCAAGAGGCGATTAAAACTTTGTATCACAATATCACTGCTGAACAGGCGCAAGCTCTAACTGCACAATATCGTACTAACTATTATGCGAGCGTGGATGATATTGTTTTATTTTCAGGAGCGACAAAAACTATTGCTACTTTAAATGCTCAAGGGTTTAAATTGGCTGTAGCTACAGGTAAAAGTAGACGTGGCTTAAATTTGGCGATGAAAACTTCTGGCTTAGCTGAGCATTTTCATGCGACACGTACTGTTGACGAGTGTTTTTCTAAACCTAATCCGCAAATGTTGTACGAGTTAATGGATGATTTGCAAGTTTTGTCTGAGCGTACTTTAATGATAGGTGATACCAGTTATGATTTGCAGATGGCAAAAAACGCAGGTGTTAGTGCAATTGGCGTGGCTTATGGTGCACATGTTACGGATCAATGGCAACATTTAAATCCTATACAGCAATTTAATGACTTTCCCAGTTTGAGTAAATGGCTACTTGAATACGCATAATAGGATACTTACTGAACATACGAGAACAAGCATATGATTGTGTTTAACAGTGAAGAATTGCAAAATGAAGCACAAGGCATTCGTTTTTCGTTGCCTGAATTGGGTGAGTACGCCACTGGCTTTGTGGTTAGATTTCGTGGTAAACCATATGCTTATGTCAACCAATGTGCACATGTATCTGTAGAGTTGGATTGGAACGAAGGTGATTTCTTTAACGCACAAAAAGATTATTTGGTTTGTGCTACACATGGTGCACATTATCAGCCTGACACAGGTTTTTGTGTGATGGGGCCGTGTAAAGGTCGACGATTAAAATCAATCGAAGTGATTGAACAAAATAATCAAGTTGTAATCAATCCTGCTGTGATTAATAACCCATAATGATTAATCTGTAATCTTAGAACTAAACCTTTAGAGAGACCTGTAACTATGTCAGAAGAGCAACAAAGTAAAGAAGAGTCAAGCGAAGTGCACAATACACAAGCTAAAAAAACACATCAGGATGATACGAAGTGGCAGCAAGATGTGATTAAAAAATTAGCATCATCGGCGCTAACTGAGCAAAGAACAGCTAGGCGCTGGAGTACTTTTTTTAAGTCACTGACATTTATTTATTTATTCATCGTATTGTTTTATGCATTAGGTTTTGTGGGGGGTGGAAAGAAACCGACAGGGCAACATACTGCATTGATTGATATTACGGGTGTGATTGAGTCAGGTGGTGAGGTGAATGCGGACTCAGTAATGGCAAGCCTTCACGATGCTTATGAGAGTAGTGGTACGCAAGGGATTATCTTGCGTATTAATAGTCCAGGTGGTAGCCCTGTACAAGCGGGGATTATTAATGATGAAATTAGGCGTCAAAAGAAACTGCACCCTAATATTCCCGTATATGCAGTGGTTGAGGATATTTGTGCCTCAGGCGGATATTACATTGCTGTTGCTACAGATAAAATTTATGTTGATAAGGCCAGTATTGTTGGGTCTATTGGTGTATTAATGGATGGTTATGGTTTTACTGAGACGATGAAGAAAGTGGGAGTAGAGCGCCGATTGATGACGGCTGGTGAGAATAAAGCCATGTTAGATCCATTTTCACCCGTTAATCCCAAGCATCAAGCTTTAGTGCAATCGATGTTGAATGAGGTGCATGAACAGTTTAAGACCGTGGTTAGGCAAGGTAGGGGGGCAAGATTAAAAGAAACGCCAGAAACATTTAGTGGATTATTCTGGAGTGGAGAGCAAGGTATTAAGCTTGGTCTCGCAGATGCTTTAGGTAGTGCAGATTATGTTGCACGAGAAGTGATTAAGCATGAGGAAATTGTAGACTTTACGGCTAAAGATGATTTTGCCAATCGATTGGCTAAGCGCATAGGCGCAAGCACAAGTGCTGTAATAGGTGAAACTTTAGCTAGGCAAATAATCAGTGCTGGGGAAGTGAAACTAAGATAGGAATTAATTAGGGCGTTTATTTAAAACGCCCTAATTAAGTGTGACTATTTATTAACAGCTTGTTTTAAACCAGCACCAACAGAGAAACCCACTTGGTTGCTTGCTTTAATCGTTAAAGGCTGACCATTCGCTGGGTTACGGCCTTGACGTTCTGGGCGGTGTGCTACTTTGAATTTACCAAAGCCAGTGATGTTCACATCATTGCCGTCAGCTAATGCTTTAGTGATACCGTCTAATACCAAACCAAGCGCATTGTGAGCGTCAACTTTTGATACAGAAGAAGTTGCTGCGATTAAATCGACTAAATCTGTTTTACCTAATACTTGTTTTGCCATGAAAATTTCCTTTGTTAGTTGAGAGAAAAGTTGTTTTATATCTTAATTTCTTATACTGTTAAAATCTGATCTAAACGGACAAACCGATTTAAATGTTGTCTGTTTGTTATGTGATGAGTAGCCTTGAAAACCAAGCGCTATAGTACTTAACACACGTCGAATGCCAATATAACATCATTTTTTTGCTTAGCTTCATATAAACCTAAATTATTAGTTAAATTGTGCTTTGTATAGGGGTTGATTGTTGAATTTTGGCCTGATTTTCCAAAAGGTCATAAGTGTGATGGTAGCGAGAAGCTTTGCGACGTTTGTAGTGGTTGCCTCTGTAAATCTTTCCATGAGGATGCTTTTCACTCTCAATGAGTGTTATCGTCAAGTGTATGGATTAACCAGCATTTGAGCTCTAAATTCATTCGAGGCTTCTGCTATGATGGTGCGTATTAAATAACGGTGTCCAAACAATCAATGTACGGAGCAGTAAATGAATTATATTAGCTTTCAAAAATGTCATAAATTAGCTTTATGTGCTAATAGATGGGCTGTCGCCTGCCTTCTAATAGGCTTTTCTGTAATGGGGTGCAGCAAAAAAGATGATGCTAATACACAGGGCGTTGCCGCCATGCCAGCTATGCCGGTGAGTGTGATTGCAATGCAACCGACCAGTGTTCCTGTTGGGGCTGAGGCGGTCGCGCAAACTGAAGGCGCTAAAGAAGTAGAAATACGTCCAAGAGTGGGCGGTATTTTACTTAAAAAATTGTTTGAGGAGGGGGCTTCAATTAGGGCTGGCCAGGCCATGTTTTTGATTGATCCGGCACCATTTCAAATTGCATTAAGCAATGCAAAAGCGCAGTTGGCGCAACAAAAGGCAAGGGTAGAGCAAACGCAAAGGGAGGCTCAACGCTTGCAAGGTTTAGTGGCAACGCAATCTATCAGTCAGCGTGAAGCTGATAATGCGGTATCTGAAAGTGCTTTGGCTAAAGCTGGTTTAGAGCAGGTTGAAGCCGGTGTGCGTGAGGCTGAGCTGAATTTATCTTACACCACGGTTACATCGCCGTTATCAGGGGTTGCTGGGCGCTTTGAGCTTTCTGAAGGCGCATTAGTTAGTGCTAATAGCAGTTTGTTGGCTAAAGTCAGTCAAATCTCGCCAATCTGGGTGCGTTTTAGCTTTTCGGATAGTGAGCTTGCTGCTTTAGGTGGTCATTTATCCTCATCGAATGTGAAAGAAGTGACTTTAATATTGCCTAATGGCAAGGAGTATGTAGCCAAAGGCCAGTTAAACTTTGCTGCCAGCGGTATTGACCCACAATTAGGAACGCAACAATTACGCGCGACTTTTGAAAATGCAGATAAAAGTCTATTGCCAGGTCAGTTTGTGCGTATACGCGTAACCACAGGTAAGCAAGATGGCGTGTTTTTAGTACCGCAAGTTGCAGTGTTAACCAATGATCAAGGTAAATTTGTCTATGTGGCGAATGATAAAAATGAAGTGGTGGTTAAGCCCATTGTCGTAGGTAATTGGGTTGGTAATGATTGGGTGGTATTAAGTGGATTGAATGTTGGCGATAAAGTTGTTGTAGATAATGTCATTAAGTTGCGTCCAGGTGCTAATGTGGCGCCTCATCCATACTCAGTCGTAGTTGCAACTCCGAGTGATGCTAAAACCCAAGCTGCAAAATAGACCTTAGCGAGAATTTACATGACCAGATTTTTTATTACGCGGCCTATTTTTGCGAGCGTACTATCGATCATTATTGTCCTGGCAGGTTTGGCAGCAGCATTTAAACTTCCTATTGCACAATATCCACAGATTGCACCGCCTACCGTTTTAGTGACGGCAACTTATCCTGGTGCTAGTGCTGACACACTATCTAAAACAGTTGCTGCTCCTATTGAAGAGCAATTGAGTGGTGTCGAAGGTTTGTTGTATTTCAACTCCAGTGCGGACTCTAGCGGCACCTTAACTATTACGGCTACTTTTGAAGTTGGCACCGATATCAATCAAGCAACATTTAACGTAAGTAATCGCGTGAATATTGCCTTGCCGCGATTGCCTGATGAGGTTCGTCGTACTGGGTTAGTGGTACAAAAACGCTCGAATGATATTTTGCTTGTTGTCATGTTGACGGATAAGCAAAAGAAACACACGCCACTATATTTGAGTAACTACGGCACTTTAAATGTCTTGGATGAGCTTAAGCGTATTAAAGGTGTAGGTGATGCAATTATCTTTGGCGCACAAGATTATTCAATGCGCATTTGGTTGCGCCCAGACCGTATGGCACAGTTAGGCGTTACAACGACGGATATCGCTAATGCTATTCGCACTCAAAATGCGCAGTATGCAGCGGGTAAAATTGGTCAAGAGCCATCACCAATATCGCAACAGCTCGTTTATACGGTAACAGCAAAAGGGCGTTTAATTGAACCAGAGGCTTTTGGCAACATTATTATTCGTGCTGAGGGGCCACGAGGTGTGCTTTATCTGAAAGATGTGGCGCGCATTGAGCTTGGCTCTCAAAGTTATAACGTAAGAACTTCTTTAGATGGTTTGCCTGGTGTGGGTATTCCTATTTTCTTGCAAACGGGCGCTAATGCCCTAGAAACCGCAAAACTCATTAAAGCCAAAATGGCGGAGTTGAAACAGAGGTTTCCAGAAGGTGTAGATTGGGAAGTGCCTTATGACACGAGTAGCTTTGTTAAGTCTTCTATTACTGAAGTGGTGAAAACATTAGCTGAGGCCATGCTGCTTGTAGTGCTCGTAGTGTTTTTGTTTCTGCAAAGTTGGCGTGCAACCTTGATACCATTGATTGCAGTGCCTATTTCACTTATCGGTACGTTTGCTGGTTTGTGGATGTTTGGTTTTTCGATTAATACGCTAACACTCTTCGCAATGGTACTTTCTATCGGGATAGTAGTGGATGACGCTATTGTGGTCCTCGAAAACGTAGAACGTCTGATGGCTGAAGAAAAGCTATCGCCGATACAGGCGGCCATTAAGTCTATGGAGCAGGTGTCTGCAGCTGTGGTAGCGATTGTATTGGTGCTATGTGCAGTATTTGTACCCGTGGCATTTTTGGGTGGCATCGCTGGTGAAATGTATCGTCAATTTGCAGTAACTGTGGCGGTTGCAGTAGTTATTTCAGGGATTGTTGCTTTGACCTTAACGCCAGCCTTGTGCGCAATATTATTAAAGTCTGTACATGGGGAATCTGCTTTCTTTAAGCCATTTAATCGTGCCTTTATCAAACTGACTCATGCTTATACCAGCATGGTGAATTTAACTTTGCAACATAAAATTATTGGTACTTTTGTATTTGCTGCCATTATTGGATTGGTGATTGTTTTATTAAGAAGTGTGCCGGGTAGTTTTGTGCCAGCTGAAGATCAGGGTTATGTGGTTACGGCTGTGATTATGCCAGACGGAGCAACGTTAGGTCGTACAGCAAAAACGACTGAAGCAGTGCGTAGTGCGATAGCACAAGATCCTGCGGTAGCTCATGAGTTCGCAGTGAATGGTTTTGATTTGATTGGCGGTGGCAATAAAACCAGTGCAGCCACTATGTTTGTACGTTTAAAAGACTGGTCTGAACGTCAAACGACAGCAGGGGACATTGTTAAAAAATTATTTGGCATCGGTATGATGCAGCCTGATGGAATGGCGATTGCATTTAATCCGCCAGCGATTCGTGGCTTAGGTAATGCGGGTGGTTTTGAGGTCTATGTGCAAAGTCGAAGTGATACCGATCCTATGCATCTTTCAGCAGTCGTGAATAACTTTATTGAGGCGTTGAAGAGTGAGCCGCGTTTAACGGGAATTAATACTTTTTTCCGCCCGACCGTACCGCAATTATTTGTTGAGGTGGATGAGGCTAAAGCTATTTCACAAGGTGTGCCAGTGGCTGATATTTACGCAACCTTGCAAAGTACAATGGGCTCACTTTATGTAAATGATTTTAATAAGTCTGGACGTACTTATCGTGTGCAGTTACAAGCAGAAGCTGAATTTCGAATGAAGCCTGAGCATTTAGGGCAGGTTTATGTGCGTTCCGAGCATGGCAAGATGGTGCCGTTATCCGCTCTAAGTAAAGTGACTAATATTGTTGGGGCTGAGCAGTTGGAGCGTTATAACGGTTTGCTCTCAGCCAAGGTGATGGGTGGAGGTGCGGCAGGAGTGAGTTCTGGTGAGGCAATTAGCATGGTTGAAGCGATTGCTAAGCAAAACTTACCAAGTGGGTATCAGATTGCCTGGACAGGGCAGGCTTATCAAGAAAAACGAACCGGCTCAGCGGCCATTTTTGCATTTGGTTTTGCAATCATTATGGTGTTTTTGATTTTAGCCGCACAGTTTGAAACTTGGGCTTTGCCGTTGGCTGTGATTATGGCGGTGCCATTTGCGCTTGCAGGTGCTTTATTGGCAGTGCTATTCAGGGGTATGCCAAACGACATTTATTTTCAAATTGGCTTGATTACACGAGTTAGATGGGCTGAAAAAAATGAAATTTTGATTGTTGAATATGAAAAAAAAAAAATGGAAGAAGGCATGCCTGTGGCACAAGCAGCACTTGAGGCGGCAAGGTTAAGATTTAGACCTATTGTGATGACTTCTATGGCTTTTGTTTTGGGTATTGTGCCTTTGGTTTTGGCTACTGGTGCGGGTGCTGCTGCAAGGCAATCAATGGGTACTGGGGTATTTGGAGGAATGTTGCTAGCAACTTTTATTGCCACAATTTTTATCCCATTATTTTTCACATGGTTGAGCAATACACACGTCGATCGTAAGCATCACGATGTTGATTTAATTGAGGGTGTGGGTGTTGGTAAACATAATACTCAACTTTCGTCTAGCAATGCTGGGGAATAATGTGGTCGTTTATTTGAAGTTTATTGTTTTAATTGTTGCAGCCTTGTTCTTAGGTGGATGCCAATCTTTTTGGCCAGAATATTTTAGGCCAAAAATAGAGTTGCCCGCTCAATATGTTGAGAGGGTAAATCAGGTTGAAAATGCTGAAAAAATTCAAAACGATTGGTGGGTGCTTTATCAAGACCAAACTTTAAATAACTTGGTCGCTAAAGCATTAAGCAACAATACTGATATTAAGTTGGCTGTTGCAAGAATTGAAGAGGCGGATGCTACGGCTCGTGAAGTTGGTGCTTACCTATTTCCGCAAGTAGATTTAGATATAGCAGGAACTCGTGCGCGGGTGACAGAGGCGGGAGCAATTCCTGCTTTTTTTAACAATCCACGTAGTGATTACAAGGCACAGCTAGGAACATCTTTTGAGATTGATTTTTGGGGAAAGCTACATAGTAGTAAAGAGTCTGCTCGAGCTCAAGCTCTGGCTACGCGTTATGCTAAAGATACGGTTGCTTTGTCACTTTCGAGCTTGGTCGTGCATCATTATTTAGTGTTAAGTAGTTTGGATGCTCAAATTAAAATTTCACAAGAAAACCTAAAAAGTCGTGATGCAAGTCTTGCTTTAACAAAACGGCGTTTAGAGGGTGGTGTTGCTTCAGCTATAGACGTGCTTCAGGCTGAAGTGGCTAGTGCTAATATTGGTGCTCAGTTAGCTGAGTTAAAACGTTTGAGAGCTTTAAACTTACAGCAGTTGGCTGTGCTTACTGGTGAGTTGGACTTGAATTTACAGTCTACCAACATTCAAGTTTTACCAGTTCCACCAGTACCTCCTGTTGGATTGCCTTCAAGTTTGCTAGAAGCTCGACCTGATATCAGGCGGGCGGAAGAATTAATGATTGCAGCAAATGCTAAGATGGGTGTTGCGAAGGCTGCTTTGTATCCAAGCATTGTCTTGACGGCCAGTTTGGGAGGGGAGAGCTTAGAGTTGGGTGATATTCTTAAATCGGCAGCTAGAATTTGGAGTGGTGGTTTAAGTTTGCATTTGCCGATTTTCGATTCTGGTAAATTAAATGCCAAAGTTGACCAAGTGACTGCGCAAGAAAAGCAGGCATTGGCGACTTATGAAGCTGCCGTGCAAAACGCATTTAGAGAGGTCAATGATGCCTTAATTAATTTACGGCAGAACACGGAGCGAGAGACGGCGCTCGGTCGCAGTGCTACATTTGCACAAAAAGCATTAGACTTGTCAGAGAATCGCTACAAATCGGGTTATTCTGCATATATTGAAGTGTTAGATGCGCAGCGGGTTTATAACGAAGCTGTTTTAGCTTTAACGCAAAGTCGTCAAGAAAGGCTGCTTGCAACCGTTGCTTTATTTAAAGCACTTGGAGGTGGTTGGCAGTCAGGTGTTAAAGTTGTTCAAAACTAATGCGAACCCAATCTTCCCGCTGCTCTAGGATATCGGTTGATTTGATAATTTTATCTTCACCAAGTATATTGATTTTATAAGTTTCATTTTTACTAAAATGAGTTTTAGGAATGATGAGTGTTTCTTGTAAAGAAATGCCATTTTCCTGAGGCAAGTGTAGGCAAATAAAGTTTAGCGAACTGGAAGATAGATTCAGAGTGTTATTAGCTGAATTGGAAATGGACTGATTTGCAATTAAGTCCATATTTTTTGCTTCTGCCCGAGTTGCATTGCTGGTAAATACCTCGACGCCAATATGTAATTCACCACCTGCTATTGGTCTAATACTGCGTATGGTGCCAATTTTTGTAAGATTTTTTTGATCCTTACTTGTAACACAGACCAGCATGCCTAAGCTTACTTCATTGGCATGTTTGCTAATATGCAAACCTAAGCCTTTGCTACTTTCATCCACAATGTTAGAGTGACCTGCGCTAAAGTCCATATAGATGACATTGGGTTCGTTGATGGTTTTAGCCAGATGATTTGTTGCTAGTTTTTCATCAAGACTGCTAGCACTAGGTGCTGCGTTATTTCCAACTTTTGCTAATGTGCTCTCGTACTGTTTTAACTGGTAGCAAACGTCTTCAAAGCCATAGGCTGTTGTGGCAGATTGAATGGTCTTAACGCGCTCTTCAGAGCGACGTTGGCGTTTGTAATCAATGCGAGACCATTCAGCGCGTAAAATTTCCAAGGTGGCTAATGCATATGGATTTTTAATCAACTCTTTAATCACATGCTGCTTAGGCACAATATTAAATTCGATAAGAGAGAGGCATAATTCAATGTTGATATTGCAGTCAGCTAAAGTCCAGTAGCGATAAGTGTCAACGGGTTTGAAATTTCTGATGCGCTTTGCAGGAGTGTTGCTGGCAGTATCTACATAAAACAAATGATTTTTTTCGTCGTAGACATGGTCTATGGTCATTTGTGCTGTCCAAGAGGCAAGCATTTTGCTCACTAATTCAATTTGCTGGCTTTTTAAACTTAGACTTTCTAAGCTACCTAACATGCAGGCAGTAATGTAAGTGACGGAAAGGCTTGTAGGCTCGTGTTCAGGGTATGCTTCAATTTTGATGTTTACTAGTGACAGCTGTTCGGCTAGTTGATAAAGATTAGACAATTGTTGCCAAACGTTTGCGGGAGCGCTTTGGTAGCAGTAATAGCGCCATTTAATCATTTGTATCGCATTAATCATTGCGCGCGTCAACATGATATGCGTTGAATCGTGGTCTAGAGCGTCTACATTTTTTAATAGACTGATATAAATTAGAAATATTTGGCGATGATATAAAAATACGGTATTTTCAATACGATCTTCGAGTTCTGGATTAATGTGATCAATGTTGACGTATTGAACTGTTACCCTTTCGACAATAATGTGCATCTTTTCATCTAAAAGTAACAACTGCGTTAGATGCTGTTCATCTTTAAACAAATCTTTTTGAATGTCTGTGTTTAACTGTGCTGCGCAGAACTCAATTGCAGACACGTCGTCCATGCCCTTAAGTTCTTTTGTCCAAGTAAAGGCATCTACAGGCTTGGTTGCAGAGAATTTACTAAAGAAGTTTTGAATAAATGCCATATTTTAATATTGTATTGAGACGCCAAACTAATCTTGAAAGTTAATTAAGCAAGCAATATGCCAAAATCAATTAATTGATTTGACACTTGAGTGTGATTTTACAGTTTTTGGCGTCAACTATTTTGATATAAGTCATTTAATCTCGTGTAATTTTGGTAATGAGTTTTTTTATGATTAGTTTAGTGTTGTTCTTAAGTCTAAATCATTAAAAGTAGCTTTTCTCTTTAAGGAATTTAAAAGCCAATAGTTAAGCCATGTTAAAATTCGTACCATTCAAATTTGTAATCATTCAATATGACAGTTCGTACACGTTTTGCCCCTAGTCCTACGGGTTTTTTACATATCGGTGGTGCTCGCACAGCGCTGTTTTCGTGGGCTTATGCTAAAAAGCATGGTGGAGAGTTTATCTTACGTATTGAAGATACGGATGTGGCAAGAAGTACACCAGAAGCGGTGCAGGCAATCTTGGATGGTATGCACTGGTTAGGTTTAGATTACGATGAAGGTCCTTTTTATCAAATGCAGCGTATGGGTCGCTATAAAGAAGTGATTCAAAAAATGTTAGATGACGGTCATGCGTATTGCTGTTATTGCAGTAAGGAAGAATTGGATGTGTTGCGTGAAAGTCAAATGCAGCAAGGACTTAAACCAAGATACGATGGTCGTTGGAGGCCTGAAGATGGTAAGGTTTTGCCTACGCCACCACAAAACATTCCACCAGTGATTCGTTTTAAAAATCCTCAGTCTGGTCACGTGGTTTGGCAAGACTTGGTAAAAGGTGAAATTAGCATTGCTAATCAAGAGTTGGATGATTTAATTATTGCTCGCGGTGATGGTACGCCAACCTACAATTTTTGTGTTGTTGTTGATGACTGGGAAATGGGAATTACGCAGGTTATTCGTGGGGATGATCATGTGAATAATACGCCGCGCCAAATTAATATGCTTAAAGCTTTAGGCGCTACTATTCCTCAATATGCCCATTTATCGATGATTTTGGGCGATGATGGTCAGAAGCTTTCTAAGCGCCACGGTGCGGTAAGCGTGATGCAATATGATGATGATGGCTATTTGCCTGAGGCTGTTCTAAATTACTTGGCGCGATTGGGTTGGAGTCATGGTGATGATGAAATTTTTAGTATGCAGCAATTTTGTGATTGGTTTGATCTCGATCATATTACCGCTTCAGCGGCGCAGTTCAACACAGATAAGCTAAAGTGGCTGAATGCTCACTACATCAAGTTAGCTAGCATGGACTATTTGGTTAAAGATGTGGCCAAGCGTTTAGAAAAGATGAATGTTAATGTTGTTGATGCCTCTAATTTGCCGGCTGTGATTGATTTGTATAAAGAGCGTGCTAATACGCTGAATGAGCTTGCTAGCAGTATTGCTTATTTTTACCAAAAGCCCGTTCAAGATGAAGCTGCGGCTGAGAAGCATCTCACGGCAGACATCAAACCCGTGCTTGCTATGCTTGCAGAAACCTTAGAGCTTGTTGATTGGCAGGCGGAAGCTATACATCATGCAATTAATGAGGTTGTGGCGCAGCATCAGTTGAAATTTCCAAAGGTGGCAATGCCGCTTAGAGTGATGTTAACGGGTATTGCCCAGTCACCAAGTATTGATCAGGTCATGGCTTTACTCGGAAAAAACGAGGTCTTGGCTAGAATTGAATCTGCTTTAGGCTGATATGCTGTAAACTCACTTAAATTAGAATTATTGCAACGAAAAGCTTTGTGTTGGGTCATAGAGTATCAACATTTATTTAACTCCAAACAATAGGAGGCATCATGCATCAAAAAGGTCAAATGTTACAAGATCCATTCCTTAACGCACTACGTAAAGAACATGTCGCGGTGTCTATCTATCTTGTTAATGGTATTAAGTTGCAAGGGCAAGTTGATTCATTTGATCAATATGTGATTTTGCTTAAAAACACCGTGACACAAATGGTCTACAAGCATGCAATTTCAACAATCGTACCTGCTCGTATGGTGAATATTGTTGTGCCTGAAGAAGAGGCGTAATACTTTAATGAATAAGCGGGTTAAATAAGCGTTGAAAGATTTGTTTGAAAGACCAAGTGGCGGCGAAGCTGCCGTATTGGTCAGTGTGGATTTTGGTGATAACGATTACGAAGAAAGTTTGCATGAACTTCGTCAATTAAGCACAAGTGCAGGTCTTGCGATACGAGGCACGGTCGAAGGTAAGAGATCAACACCCGATGCTAAGTTATTTATTGGCAGTGGTAAGGCTGATGAATTGGCACAGATGATGCAGGCTTGTGAGAGTAATATTGCAGTTTTTAATCATGATTTATCTCCCTCGCAGCAGCGCAATTTAGAGCGTTTGTTGCAAGCCCGTGTTGTTGATAGAACGGGCTTGATTCTTGATATCTTTAGTCAGCGCGCTCAAAGTCATGAAGGTAAATTACAGGTCGAGTTGGCTCAGCTTGAGCATTTATCTACTCGATTAGTACGCGGCTGGACGCATTTGGAGCGTCAAAAAGGTGGCATTGGCGTGCGTGGAGGGCCTGGTGAAACGCAGCTTGAGTTGGATCGACGTATGTTGCGCGTGAGAGTGAAGCAATTGCGCGAAAAATTGCTTAAATTAAAGGCGCAGCGAGGTATGCAGCGCAGAGCACGTAAGCGTTCTAATGTGATGACGGTATCATTGGTTGGGTATACTAATGCCGGAAAGTCTACGGTATTTAACAGGCTCACCAAAGCTAATCTTTATGCTGCTGATCAGTTGTTTGCGACGCTAGATACCACAACACATAAAATCTTCATTCCAGACTGCGGTTCGGTGGTGCTTTCGGATACGGTGGGTTTTATTAAGCATTTACCACACGCACTGGTAGAGGCTTTCGGCGCGACTTTAGAAGAAGCGGCGCAAGCAGACTTGTTGTTGCATATTGTGGATACAGCAAGCGCAAATCGAGAAGAGCAAATTACTCAAGTTAAGAAAGTTTTACATGAAATTGGGGCGAGTAATGTGCCGCAGATTTTGGTGCACAATCAAATCGATCGAGTTGGGTTGGAGCCTGCAGTTAGCCGTGATGAATATGGTAGAATAGACACGCTTCATGTGTCAGCAAAAACGGGTCGTGGGATGGATTTGCTTAGGCTGGCTATGGCTGAGCATAATCAGCATTTGCAAAAATTAAGTACTGAAGAAAGTAGTTATGTGTAATTGTAAGTTGATGAAGTCTTTTGGAGTTTTGAATGATTAAATTTCCTGGCTGGTGGCAGCGTAATGAAGAAGGTCCTCCAGATTTAGATGAAGTGATGCGTGACTTGAGTCGCAAAATCAATGCCTTATTTGGAAAAACAGGTGGTTCACAAGGTGGACGTGAGCCAGCTGCGCCCAATGCAGGCAATGTGAATCTTCCAGTTCTGCCGATTGCTGCATTTGTGGCTTTAATTTGGCTTGGTACAGGTTTTTATATTGTTGATCAAGGTTCTTTAGGGGTGGTTCAGCGTTTTGGTGCTTTTGTTGAAACGACTGAACCTGGTCCGCGCTGGCATTTTCCATACCCATTTGAATCTGTAGATGTGGTGAATATGGAGCAAGTGCGCAGGCTTGAAGTGGGCTATAGAAGTAGTGCTGAAGGTAGCGGTGGTAAAACTAGGCAGCCAAGAGAGGCTTTAATGCTGACTGCAGATGAGAATATTATTGATCTGCAGTTTGCCGTGCAATACAACCTTAAAAATGCGAAAGATTACTTATTTAATAATCGTTCTACCGATGATGCGGTAATGTCTGCGGCTGAAACGGCGATACGTGAAGTTGTTGGTAAAAGTAAATTAGATGATTTGCTGCAAAAAGGTTTGGCAGATACATCAGAGCGCATGCAAGCCATTTTAGATGGTTACAAAGCGGGCGTTAAGATTACCAGCGTATCTCTGCAAGGAGCTCAGCCGCCAGAGCAGGTGCAAGAAGCTTTTGAAGATGTGAACCGAGCTAATCAAGATAATCAGCGCCAAATTAATGAAGGTCAAGCTTATGCGAATGACATTATTCCTAAAGCGCGTGGGACTGCATCAAGGTTGTTAGCTGAGGCGGCAGGATATAAGCTTAAAGTTGAAAGTGAGGCTAGAGGTAACGCCAGTCGTTTTGAGCAGATTCTTGCTCAATATAGTAAAGCGCCAGAAGTTACACGTCAGCGCTTATATTTAGATGCACAAGAGCAGATATTGTCGAGTGTGAGCAAAGTGGTTGTTGATCAGAAGGCGGGTAATAGTATGTTGTATTTGCCGCTGGATAAACTCATTAATGGCGATGTTAATTCTTTGGCTCCACAATCTCAATCAATGAAGTCGCTCAACCCGCAGCCAGCGACTGACGCAGCAGCATCAACAGATCGTACTCGCGATGCTTTTCGCAGTCGTGACAGAGAAAGTAGATAAGAGGTCGCAATGAAAAACTTAAGTAACATTTTAATTGTTGCCATCGTTGGCATTTTGTTTGCTTCATCTTCATTGTTTACCGTGCATCAAACAGAGTTTGTGTTGGTGAAACGTTTGGGTGAAATTGTTTCAGTGAAGAAATCACCAGGCCTCTATTTGAAGGTGCCTTTTGTTGATGACTTAAAATACTTTGATAATCGTATTGTGACATTGGATTGGGAAGAGCCTGCCAAATTTAATACCAGTGAAAATAAGTACATGATGGTGGATTCTTTCATTAAGTGGCGCATTATTGATCCTGCTAAATATTATGTTTCAATCAAAGAGGGTGGTGAGGCTGCTGCAGAAGATAGGTTATCAAAAGTTGTGAATGCTGGTTTTCGCTATGAATTCGGTAAGCGTACTGTCCATGATGTGATTGCGGGTGAGCGGGCTGTGATTATGGATAATCTGCGTAAACGCGCTGACCATGAAGCACGTCAAATTGGTATTCAAGTTGTTGATGTTCGTCTGAAACGTGTTGATTATTCAGAAGATATTAGTAAATCGGTGTATGACAGGATGATTGCTGAACGTAAACGGATTGCAAATCAGTTGCGCTCAGAAGGTTCTGCTGCATCTGAAAAAATTCGTGCAGATGCTGATAAGCAACGTGAGGTTATTATTGCTGAGGCTTATCGTGATGCCCAAAAAACCAAAGGTGAGGGTGATGCAAAGGCGGCAGAAATATACAACTCTGCTTATAGCAAGAACCCAGAGTTTTATGCTTTTTATCGCAGTACAGAGGCTTACAAAAATAGCTTTAAGAGCAAAAGTGATGTGATGGTATTGGACCCTGGTTCAGATTTCTTTAAATACATGCGTGGCGCGCATAAGTAGTTAATGTAGTTGAAAAAGTAGAGAATTTTGAAAAGCAATTTACTTGCTGCCTTGGGGTTGATGTTATTGCTAGAGGGCTTATTGCCGTTATTGCTACCTCAAGTATGGCGTGAAACATTCCAACGTATGGTGAACATGAAAGATGGTCAGTTACGATTTGTTGGCTTGATTTCGATTATTGGTGGGTTGTTAATTCTTCTCGTTGCGCCATGAAACTCTTAAAGCTTACTTGTTTAGCCCTTCTATTGCTTGTTAAGTCAGCAGTGGTTATGGCCTCATCTTGTAATCTGGGTAAGGTTGATGCTGTGTATGGCCATAGTAAAGTTGAGCGTGATGGTCTTAGCTTAGTAACAAGTCCAGGCATGGAAATTTGTAAGAACGATAAGTTTGTTACAGATAAAGTGAGTGTGACTGAGTTGAGTTTTATTGATGGTTCTAAAATCACTGTCGGAAAAGATACTGAATTTATCGTGGCTGAATATGAGATTAATAATGACAAGTCTAATTTAGCATTGTTTGAATTGTTAAAGGGTGCCTTTCGAATGGTGACAGGCACAATTACGAAAACCGCACATCGCTGTGAAGTTAAAACGAGTTTGGCTGTTTTAGGGGTTAGAGGCACTGATTTCTGGGGCGGGTTCGGCTTAACGCCAGAAGGAATTGATGTTGTTATGTTGTCTGGAAAAGGTGTATATGTAACCAATAGGCAAGGTGAAACAGTTGAGTTAAATGCAGATGGGCTAGGTACTACTGTATTGGCTAATATGCCACCTAAAACTCCAATCAAATGGAAAGATGAAAAAGTAGCGAAAGCAATTGCTACAATTACACCTTAAATCTAAAAATTATCTATGGCATAGAATTCATGCATAACTGGTTACTACCCGAATATATTGAAGATGTGTTACCCGCAGAGGCTGCTCGTATAGAGGAATTGCGTCGTATTTTATTAGATTTGTTTAAAGTGCATGGCTATCAATATGTGATTCCACCGATGTTGGAATACATGGAGTCTCTGACTACTGGCGCAGGTCATGATTTAGATCTCGCTACATTTAAAGTGGTGGATCAGTTGACTGGACGCTTAATGGGCGTTCGTGCTGATATGACGCCACAAGCAGCTCGAATTGATGCGCATTTGCTAAATAATCAAGGTATTACGCGTTTATGTTATGCAGGGAGTGTGCTTCGCACCAAGCCCGATGGTTTAGCTCAAACGCGTGAACCATTGCAACTCGGAGCGGAGCTCTATGGTCATGCTGGCGTAGCGAGTGATATTGAGATTCAATGTTTACTAGTTAAGGCATTGCAGGCTATAGGTATTGATCAAGTTCACATTGACTATAGTCACGTGAATGTATTTGGTAGTTTGATTGAAGCTAGTCAGATTGATGCTCAGCTTGAGCAAGATTTATACGCTGCGCTACAAAGTAAAGATCAATCAGCCGTTGCTTCATTAGCTAGCGGTTTAGATCAAGTGACCCGTGAAGCTCTAATTCAATTAACGACCTTGAACGGTGATAAATCCATATTGACGCAAGCGGCAAAGGTGTTGCCTGCAACGCCTGCTATACAGCAGGCTTTGCAGAGTTTGACTCAGGTCGGTAATGTATTAGAACGTATGGGTGTGACGGTAAGTTACGATTTAAGTGAGTTACGTGGATATCATTATCATAGTGGTATAGTTTTCGCGGCTTATGCACAAGGTTACAAGGGTCCGTTGGCGTTAGGTGGACGGTATGATGAAGTGGGAGTGGCCTTCGGGCGGGCACGGCCAGCTACTGGATTCAGTCTGGATTTACGTGGCATCGTGACTGCTTTAGCTCCAGCTAAGGCCGAATCGGTTATTTTTGCGCCAGCCTCGGATGATCAGAATCTTTTAGATAAAATTGATGCATTAAGAGCTGAGGGGTACGTTGTTATTCAAGCTTTGGCGGGTGACGAAAATAGCCCTGATTATCAAGAGCTCAACTGCAATAAAAAAATAGCCCATTACAATTCGGGGTGGCATGTAGTGGATATAGAAAAAGCTTAATTCTATTGTGAATCAGCATGTTTGGGCTGTTATGAGAATTAAGTGGTTATATTAAAAATTAGAATTCAATAAATTAAAGTCAACGTTATGGCAAAAAATCCTATGGAAAAGAACAAAGTCGCAAAAAATGTCGTTGTAATTGGCACCCAGTGGGGCGATGAAGGTAAAGGTAAAATCGTCGATTGGTTAACTGACCATGCACAAGGTGTTGTGCGTTTCCAAGGTGGCCACAATGCGGGTCATACGCTTGTGGTTGGTCAGGGGGATCAGCAACGCGTTTATAAGCTAAATCTTGTGCCTTCTGGAATTGTGCGTTCAGGCGTGAAGTGCTATATCGGTAATGGTGTAGTGTTAGATGCTGGTCACTTGCTCAGTGAAATTAAAGCGCTTGAAAAGGACGGGCTGGAGGTCACTAATCGCTTAAAAGTAAGTTCAGGTTGCCCCTTGATTTTGAGTCATCACGTGGCAGTGGATTTGGCGCGTGAAGCCAAGCGTAGTGCGGATAAAAAAATTGGTACTACGGGCAAAGGTATAGGCCCTACTTATGAAGACAAAGTTGCCCGTCGTGCTTTACGCGTTTACGATTTGTTTTATCCAGAGCGTTTTTCAGAAAAACTACGTGAAGTGATGGATTACCATAACTTTGTACTCACGCAATACTTAGGTGCCAAAGCAGTTGATTTTAATCAGCAATATGATTTAAGTATGCAACATGCAGTTGCTTTAAAACCGATGATTAGCGACATTTCTTCTGATCTTTATGCAGCGAACGCAAGAGGTGAAAGCCTATTGTTTGAAGGCGCGCAAGGCACATTGTTAGATATCGACCACGGTACTTATCCTTACGTGACTTCAAGCAACTGTATCGCAGGGCAAGCTTCGGCGGGTACTGGTGTTGGTGCCAATATGTTGCATTACGTATTAGGTATTACAAAAGCTTATACCACACGTGTGGGTGGCGGCCCTTTCCCTAGTGAATTGGATATTGAAACGCAAGGTGTGCCAGGTTATCAAATGTCAAATAAGGGACAAGAGATTGGTACTGTTACAAAGCGTAAACGCCGTTGTGGCTGGTTTGATGCGGCTGCATTACGTCGTTCTGCGATGATTAATGGATTAACAGGCTTATGTATTACAAAGTTGGACGTATTGGATGGTATTCAAGAGCTGAATATTTGTACTGGTTACGAGCTTGAAGGTAAGAAAATTGATTTACTTCCAATTGGTGCTGATGATGTTGAGGGATGTAAACCTATTTATGAAACCGTTCCAGGCTGGTCTGAAAATACGTTTGGCGTAAAAACTTGGGATGGATTGCCGAAAAATGCGCAAAATTACCTCAAACGTTTAGAAGCTTTATGTGGCGTGCCTGTGGATATTGTATCTACGGGGCCAGAGCGTGATGAAACGATTGTTTTACGCCATCCGTTTGCTTAAGTTATCTCATTTAAATGGTGAGTGTTTCTAATCAACGTTTGGCTTGGGCCATTACTGGCTCTGGTCATTATTTGCGCGAAAGTTTAGATATTATTCAGACTTTGCATGATGTTGATTTGTTTTTGAGCAAGGCAGCAGCAGAAGTGTTGCAGCAGTACGGATATAAGCATCAGGTAGGTAAGGTTTTTCAAGATAAAACAGCGAGTAGTGTGCCTGTGGAGTTGTTTTATCAGGGTTACTATCACACTTTAGTGATTGCCCCAGTCACTTCTAATACCATTGCAAAAATGGTGTGTGGCATATCCGATAACTTAGTCACTAATCTTTACGCTCAAGCTGGAAAGACGTTGGTGCCGAGTATTATTTTTGCTTGTGATACAGAGCCTGAATCAGGTTCATCTTCAATTGAATCAGAAGCGCCACGTGAAAATATTGTAAAAGTTTATCCACGTAAAATTGATTTAGAGAACGTTGCAAAACTAAGAACTTTTGAGGCGACTACTGTTGTGGATGATATGCAAGCTTTAAGTGCCAGTGTGCAGGCTAGGATGCAATCCATTTATACGCATGGCTAATAGCGAGCCTGAAAATCTACTCTTTTTGACGGGTAAGCTGGCAGAGAAAAGCCTGAATAAAGTACTTGCTGAAGTGCAAGGTAACCCTAAAACTCCCCCATTTAAATATCGTGTTGAGCAAATTGGTGTATCCGTTGCTGCCTTAATGACGCCTGATTTAATCGTGCGCAGGCTCAAAGAAGTGGGTGATGCGGATAAAATTATTTTGCCTGGGCTTTGCCAAGGTGATTTGGAGTTGTTAGAGGCGCAATATGGAGTGCCAGTTGAACGCGGGCCTGACGACTTAAAAGATTTGCCCCAATACTTTGGGCATGCAGGCACTAAGCCCGACTTGAGCCAATATAAAGTAAAAATTTTTGCTGAAATTGTAGATGCGCCATTTTTAAGCGTTTCGGGCATTGTTAAGAAAGCCCAGCAATATCAAGCGCAAGGCGCTAACGTGATTGATTTAGGTTGTCTGCCTGCCGTACCTTTTCCGCATCTGGCTGATGCCGTTAAGGCGTTAAAAGAATTAGATTTTCAGGTTAGTGTAGATTCTCTTAATACTGAAGATTTGCTTACAGCAGGACATGCTGGTGCAGACTTTTTGCTTAGCCTCACAGAAAAAACGTTGTGGATTGCAAATGAAGTGGCTTCTACGCCTATCTTAATTCCTGCTAAACCACATAGCTTACCTTCGTTGTATCGCGCCATTGAAATGTGTTTAAAAACAGGTAAGCCTTTTATCGCAGATGCAATTCTAGACCCCATTCATTTTGGCTTTACCAGTTCGATTAGCCGTTACCAAAAATTACGTAAGAAATATCCTGACATTAACATCATGATGGGCATCGGGAATTTAACAGAGTTAACCGATGCCGATACCACCGGCATTAATGCTTTATTGTTTGGCATGATTAGTGAGTTAGATATACATGCTGTGTTGGCAACTTCAGTCAGTCCGCATGCGGTAAATGCGATTGCTGAGGCCGATATAGCAAGACGTGTGATGCATGCCGCTAAATTAGATGGTCGGCTACCACGTGGATATAGCAATGGTTTGCTGGGCTTGCATGATAGGCGGCCATTTACCTATTCTGTAGATGAGATTAAAGAGATAGCGACGCAAATTAAAGACCCAAGTTTTCGTATTCAAGTGAGTGAAGCTGGGCTACATATTTATAACCGTGATGGGATTTATGAAAGTGTTGATCCATTTGCACTTTATCCACATTTAAAAGTTGAAGATGATGCTTCACATGCATTTTACTTAGGCGTTGAATTGGCTCGTGCGCAAATCGCTTGGCAACTTAAAAAGCGGTATGTGCAAGATCAAGAATTAGACTGGGGTATTAGTGCATCACATGTTGATAAGGCGGGCAAGGTAGCACATCGTGAAGCCTCATTAAAAGAAAAGCGACAAAAGAAAAACGAGCAATAATTTAGGTATCTCTATGATTTACGAAACAATTATTTCAACTGTAGACGTGCAAGGTGATGTGCATGTCACGCCGTTTGGAGTCACCATGCAGGATGATTTGGTGGTTATTTCACCATTTAAGCCATCTACAACCTTAGAAAATATTTTAGCAACAGAACATGCCGTAATGAATTTGACTGATGACGTGCGTGTTTTTGCTGGAGCTTTAACAAAAAAACAAACATGGCCCTTACTTTCAGCAGATAAGGTGAATGGCTTTAGACTAGCTGAAGTTTTGGCGCATAAAGAGTTAAAGCTGCTGAGGGTTGAGCAAGACGAGGTGCGACCAAAGTTATTCATGCAGGTGATGCATGAGGTGCAGCATCAGGCTTTTCAGGGTTTTAATCGAGCTCAGGCTGCGGTTATTGAGTTGGCGGTGTTGGTGAGTCGTTTAAAAAGATTGCCTATGGAAAAAATAGAGCAAGAAATGAAGTATTTAACCATTGCAATCGAAAAAACAGCGGGCCCGCGTGAGTTAGAGGCTTGGGGTTGGTTAGTCGAGGCAGTCAATAACCATCAAGCGGCAATGCGAGGGGAGAACCTCGCGTAATGACGCAGCTTTTAATTAGTGTGACCTCTGTTGCAGAAGCGAAAATTGCTCTGGAAAATGGCGCGGATATTATTGATTTAAAAGACCCGAGTAGCGGCGCACTAGGTGCGTTGCCTTTATCGCAGATACAGGCTGTGGTTGATTATGTACATAGTGAAAAGCCAGAAAAAGTGCTGACTAGCGCAACAATTGGTGATTTGCCTATGCAGGCAGACGTGATATTGCAGCATGTAACGCAGTTGGCGAGTACAAAAGTAGATATTATAAAAATTGGTTTTTTCTCTTCTGATGATTACCAGCCATGCTTAGATACATTGTCAAATCTCACCCAAAAGGGTTTGAAGTTGATTGCTGTATTGTTTGCTGAAATGACCTATCCAACTGGTTTGATTGAGGCTATTAAGCAAGCAGGCTTTGTTGGTGTAATGCTGGATACTTCGCAAAAAAATGGTTTGACCTTGCTTGATTATTATTCAGAAGATCAACGTAGATATTTCTCTAAACAGGTTTTAGCGTTGGAGATGTCTTTAGGGGTGGCCGGTTCTTTGCGTTTACAACATATCAATTTAGTCATGGAGATGCGTCCAAGCTATATGGGCTTTAGGGGTGGTGTTTGTGTTGAAAATGAACGCGCCTCGGGTTTAGTTGCAAGCAAAATTAGAGCGATTCGCGCTACGTTGTAAATTTGCAACATATAGTGTTGGGTGTCTCATTTTTGATGATTATTTGCCTTGTATTAAAGGCTTGTTATGCGTATGATTTGTAAAGAAATTTATTTAAGCAGTGTTTTGATAATCCGGAGTTAAAATGAAAAAGAATATTCTTAGTATCGCAGTTGCAGCAACATTAGGTTTAGCTGCATTTTCTGCAACAGCAGAAGACATGTACCGTGGCGCTTGGTATGCAGTGCCAGGTGTGAGCTACATGAACACTGACAGCAATTTGGAAGCTGATAATGGTATGGGTGGCTTCATTAGCCTTGGTAAAGAGTTGAGCGAAAGCTGGGATATTCAAGGCCGTTTAGGTTATAACCGTGCCGATGAAGATACCAACATTGCGGCTGCTAGCGGTAAGTACAAACAAACCACTTTGGGCGTAGACGCTTTATACATGTTTAGCCGTAGTAACTTCCGCCCATTCTTGTTGGCAGGTTTAGGCGCTGCGCGTAACAATGTTGATTACAGCAACGTAGGTTTAACTGATAAATCTAAAACATCATGGTTAGCAGGCGTAGGTATTGGTGCTCAGTACTTGTTTAATGATGCTTTTGGTTTGCAAGCTGATTTACGTCACCAATGGAGCAAAGCAGAAGCTAAAAATGCAACGGGTACAGTAGACGCTGATGAAACAATCGGTAATACATTGTTCAACTTAGGCGGTATCTTCCGTTTTGGCGCACCAACTCCAATGCCTGTAGCTGAAGTTCAGCCGGAACCCGCAGCTCCAGTTGCACCAGCACCAGTTGTTGCAGCACCAGAGCCAGCGCCTGCTCCAGCACCGGCTCCAGTATGTAAGCCAGCAATGGAAACAATTACAATTGCTGCTGAAAAACTATTTGGCTTTGATAAAGCTAAATTACAAGACCTTTCAGCAGGTATATTAGATGGCGTAGTTGCTAAGTTAAAGGCAAATCCAGACATCGAGTTAGTGTTAGTTACTGGCCATACTGATCGTTTAGGTTCAGATAAATATAATCAAAAACTATCTGAGCGTCGTGCTAATGAAGTTAAAAATTACTTGGTCTCACAAGGTGTTGATGCAAGCCGCTTACAAGCAGTTGGTAAAGGTGAATCAGAGCCTGTAGTTGCTTGTGATGGTGTTAAAGGCACTAAAGCGTTGAAAGAGTGCTTGCAACCAAACCGTCGCGTTGTATTGTCTGCTGAAAAACAACGTGAAACAGGTTGTAAATAATTAATGCATTTTTATTGGTAATAATTAACCAATTTAAGCGTTAAAACAAATAGCCCCGCGTGTTTGCGGGGCTTTTTTATTGGTAAAATGATTTACATGTCTATTTCTAGCCAAACATCACAGCGACCTATTAATGTAGATCTCATTATTGAGGCGCGTTGGATTGCTACAGTTTCGGCTAAGCAAATGCTGTTAGAAAATCACTCCGTCGTTATTCAAGCAGGCGTGATGGTTGCAGTGTTGCCCATTGCGCAGGCTAGAGCACAATACGCGGCATCTACACTTGTTTGTTTGGATGAGCATGTATTAATTCCAGGTTTGATTAATTTGCACACTCACGCGGCGATGAGCTTAATGCGAGGCATGGCAGATGACCAGCCATTAATGACATGGTTGAACGAGCATATTTGGCCTGCTGAGCATGCCGTAGTCTCCGATCGTTATGTGCAAGAGGCTACGTTGTTAGCTTGTGCTGAAATGCTGAGTGGTGGTATTACTTGCTTTAATGATATGTATTTTTATCCACAAGCGGCTGCGGCAAGTGCTAACAAAGCAGGAATGCGTGCGAACTTAGGCTTGATTGTGTTGGAGTTTCCTTCCAGTTACGCTTCTGATGCTGATGATTATTTGCAAAAGGGATTTGCGGCTTATGATAGTTGGCGAGGAGATGCGCTCATCAGCACGTCTATCGCTCCACATGCACCATACACTGTCACTAATCAAACTTTTGAGAGCGTAATTACTTATGCTGAGCAATTAGGGCTTGGTATTCACACGCATCTGCATGAGACTCAAGATGAAATCGCACAATCTGAAGCTCAATACGGCACGCGACCAATTCAACGCTTATTAGCCTTAGGTTTACTTGGCCCCAATTTGGTCGCTGCGCATGGGGTGCATTTATTACCGAGTGAAATTGAAATGCTATCCGAATATGGCTGCCATATAGCGCATTGCCCCACTTCCAATTTGAAGCTTGCCAGTGGGGTAGCACCAGTGGCGCAACTGTTGGCAAGAGGTGTGAATATTGGTTTGGGTAGTGATGGTGCGGCCAGTAATAATCGATTAGATATTTTTTCAGAAATGCGATTAGCAGCACTTCTAGCAAAAGGATTAAGCGGAGATGCGGCCGTATTGCCTGCACATCAAGCGCTGGAAATGGCTACGTTAAATGCTGCTAAGGCATTGGGATTAGATGACAAAATAGGCTCAATAGAAGTGGGTAAGATGGCTGATCTTACTGCAGTCAAATTAAGCGATTTAGAAACTACACCATGCTATGACCCCATTTCGCATTTAGTATATACCTGCGGCCGTGAGCACGTGACACATACTTGGGTTGCTGGCGAGCTACGTTATAGCGATGGTCTTTATGCCAACATAGAACCACTAGAGTTGAAGGAAATTATTAATACATGGCAACCGAAACTATGGAAACACAAGCAGTGAACGTTGATACGATAGAACTACAAAAATTCGCTGAACTTGCTCACAAGTGGTGGGATAAAAATAGTGAGTTTAAGCCTTTACATGAAATTAATCCCTTACGACTGTCTTATATTGATGGTTTGGCAAGCTTAAAAGATAAGCGAGTGCTTGACGTAGGCTGTGGTGGAGGCATTCTTTCTGAATCTATGTATTTCAAGGGTGCTGATGTTACAGGCATTGATTTAGGTGAAAAAGCACTTAACGTAGCGAAGCTGCACCAGTTAGAAAGTGGTGCAAAAGTTGATTATCAGTTGGTTTCGGTCGAGCAATTAGCTACAGCGCAGCCCGCTAGTTTTGATGTGGTTACGTGTATGGAAATGTTAGAGCATGTGCCTGATCCATCTGCTATCGTAAGAGCCTGCGCAAAGTTGGTGAAACCAGGTGGTGCTGTATTTTTCTCTACCCTCAATCGAAACCCTAAATCTTATTTATTTGCAGTGATTGGCGCAGAATATGTGTTGAATTTGTTGCCAAAAGGCACACATGATTATGAGAAATTTATTAAGCCATCAGAACTTTCCAGTTGGGTGCGCGATGCAGGGTTAGATGTGGCAGGGTTGCGTGGTATGAGTTACCAACCCATTACACGGCAATACCGTTTGGGTGATGATGTTTCTGTTAATTATTTAATGCATACGGTACTGGCTGCATGAGCGCGGTCTTATTTGATTTAGACGGTACGTTGGTCGATACCGCTCCTGACTTAGGTTTGGCGTTAAATATGCAGTTAGAACGTCATGGATTACAACCGTTGTCAGCTGAGAAAATACGTCCAGTGGCCTCTCATGGTACAGGTGCTTTATTAAAACTGGGCTTCAATTTAACATCGGCCGATGATGGTTTTATAGTAATGCGTGATGAATATTTAGCTATTTATGATGAGGTTCTTGCTAATTCGCCAACCTTGTTTGATGGTATGGCAGAGTTATTAGACTTTATTGAAGGTGAGGGTTTGCCATGGGGTATTGTTACCAATAAACCAAGAC
>CAYQZK010000005.1:0-1436 GCA_964422015.1 uncultured Methylotenera sp. | reverse complement strand
GTTTGGATCAGCGTGCGGCATGCATTATTAGTGGTGATGATGCTCAACGCGCAAAACCACATCCAGACACTTTATTCATGGCCTGTGATGCTATCAATAAACCAGCCAAAGACTGTGTTTATGTTGGTGATGCACAGCGTGATATTGAAGCCGGCATTGCAGCAGGCATGCGCACTGTGGCTGCTTTGTACGGTTACTTAGGTGAGGGTGATAAACCGCAGGAATGGGGTGCCGATTTTTTGATTAATCACCCGCTTGAAATAAGCGCCTTAATTAAATAAGACGCTTGTTACACAAGCTAATTTTTTGCGTCTAATTCTTCCCAGCGAGCGAGTATTTTTTCCAGCAGGCTATCAATTTCAATGAGCCTTGCTTGTAAAACTTTAACTTGTTCAGCTTGTGATTTATAAATCTCACCATCAGCCAATTGTGTGTTGATATTGGACTGTTCTGATTCTAATTTTTCAATCTGAGCTGGAATTTCATCTAGCTCTTTTTGTTCTTTAAAACTGAGTTTTGTGGCTGCTTTCACTGGTGCGTTTTGTTTGGCGTTGGTTTTGGCCGCTTGTGCTGCTTCTGTGACACGTTTTTCTTCACGACTGTCTTGCAGGCGTTGCTGTGTAAAGCGTAGCCAATCATCGTAACCACCACCAAATTCAGTTAAAACGCCGTTGCCTTCAAATGCAATGACCTGTGTAACCGTATTTTCTAAAAATGCTCTATCGTGGCTTACCAAGAATAATGTGCCTGAAAATTCTTGTAACAAGCTTTCTAACAGCTCAAGGGTATCAATATCCAAATCATTGGTTGGCTCGTCCAGTACCAGCACGTTGGCAGGGCGGGCAAATAGGCGAGCTAATAGCAAGCGGTTACGTTCACCACCCGAGAGAGATTTAACAGGTGAGCGTGAGCGTTGTGGTGGGAATAAAAAGTCTTCCAAGTAACTAATGACGTGCTTGCGCTCATTGCCGATTTCAACAAAGTCAGAGCCTGGACTAATCGTATCTGCTAAGGTGGCTTCTTCATTTAGTTGCTCACGCATTTGGTCAAAGTAGGCGACATTAATTTTGGTACCGCGTTGAATGTCGCCACTATCGGCTTCAATATCACCCAGAATGAGCTTAAGTAGCGTAGTTTTGCCTATACCATTCGGGCCGAGTAAACCAATTTTATCGCCACGTAGTATGCGTGTGCTAAAGCCATTAATCAGCGTTCTGCCACCGTAGCCTTTGACAACGTTATCGAGCTCTGCCACCAACTTGCCGCTACGTTCACCAGCATCCAGATTGAGTTTTACATTGCCTTGACGTTCACGTCTTGCCGCACGGTCTAAGCGCAAAGCTTCTAGTCGTCGTACTCGGCCCTCATTACGCGTGCGGCGGGCTTTAATGCCTTGGCGTATCCAGACTTCTTCTTGGGCTAAGAATTTATCAAAT
>CAYQZK010000004.1:32033-38896 GCA_964422015.1 uncultured Methylotenera sp. | reverse complement strand
ACAGAAAAGATTTACTCAACCAATTCGACATTTCAGGGCAATGGCCACTTAGTCCAAACTGGTACGCTATAGCACGCGCCAATTACTCTTTACTAGATCATCAAATCATCGAAACATTGGCTGGTATAGAATACAATGCGGGCTGTTGGCAAACAAGAACTGTCATGCAACGTGTTAGTACGGCAACTGCCGATGCGAACTATGTATTATTTTTCCAGCTTGAACTTGGTGGCTTAGCCTCCATTGGTTCTAGCCCAATGAACATTATAAAACGCAATATCCCAGGCTATACTAAAACAGGTGATATCGCTGAAACCTCTCAACAATCTTACTTAGAGTGACCATTTTGCGTACTTTTATTCAAGTTTTTTTACTTACCCTCACATCAATCCTGACAACTACTATAAATGCAGCAGATGTTGTTAAACTTGACCGCATAGTCGCGATTGTCGATCAAGCAGTGATTACCGAACAAGAGCTTGAAAATCGTATGCTCACGGTAACTGCTCAGTTAGCCAAGCAGGGTACTGAACTGCCACCCGAAAATGTTTTACGTAAACAGATTCTCGAGCGCCTTATTTCGGACACTTTACAGCTACAATACGCCGCGCAAACTGGCCTTAAAGTAGATGACAATCAACTCGACAAGACGATAGAACGTATTGCAGAGCAGAACAAACTAACACTTTCTGAATTTAGCGAAGCTCTCGCTAAAGATGGTGTTAGCATGCGAAAATTCAGAGCCGACATTCGCAGCGAAATTACTATCGCACGTCTACGTGAGCGAGAGGTAGATAGTCGAGTCAACGTCAGTGAGTCTGAAATCGATAACTTTTTAACTACCCAAGCCGCTAGTAACGAAAATCAAGATGAATTTGAGATCTCCCATATCTTAATTCGCACTCCAGAAGAAGGCGCAACAGAAGACATACAAAAAGCTAAAGCTAAAGTAGATGATGCAATTAAAGCACTACAAGCAGGCACCAGCTTTGCCAAGGTTTCAGCAAGTTTTTCAGATGCTCCCAATGCACTAGAGGGTGGCAACTTAGGTTGGAAAGCTGGCACACAAATACCTGCCTTATTCTTAAATGCATTAAAAACCATGCAAACTGGCGAGATTTCAAGCCCATTGCGTAGCCCTAATGGCTTTCATATCCTAAAACTCACCAATAAACGTGGCGGCAACTCTCCACTGGTAATCGAACAAACTCATGCACGTCACATCCTCATTAAACTTTCAGAAGTGGTTTCTGAAAAAGAAGGAAAAACAAAAATGGACGGCATTAAAGAGCGCCTTGATAACGGTGAAAAGTTTGAAGTTCTGGCTCGTCAGTACTCAGAAGATGGCACAGCTTCCAACGGCGGTGACTTAGGCTGGGTAAATCCTGGTGATACTGTACCGCAATTTGAAAAAGCTATGAATGAATTGAAAGATAGTCAAATTAGCGAGCCAGTTCGTAGCCCGTTTGGCTGGCATATTATTCAAGTTTTGGAGCGTCGCAAGCAAGATATGAGTAAAGAGTCCGCGCGCTTAAAAGCCCGTCAGGAAATTCGTGCCAGAAAAGCAGATGACGCTTATCAAGACTGGGTAAGGGAATTGCGTGACCGCGCCTACGTCGAACTTAGACTTGAAGACAAGTTTTAATTTAGTGAGCACCTACTTACCTCGTATTGCTGTCACTGCAGGGGAACCCGCAGGAATAGGCCCAGACCTCTGCGTCATGCTGGCACAGCGCCCGCTTGAAGCCAGCTTAGTGGTGATTGCGGACGCAGACATGCTTCGCGAGCGAGCAAAAGCACTTAATTTGCCACTGACAATCGCTGCCTACAACGAAAACAACACACGGCAACACCTAGGTAATGGACATCTTGCCGTGCTACACCATCCAACAAAACTTCCAGCAATTCCTGGAAGTTTAGATTCAAATAATAGCCTTTATGTTCTTGAAACATTAAAAACTGCTACTTTGGGCTGCGTTAACAGTCAATTTGACGCTATGGTCACAGCACCCGTTCATAAAGGCATTATTAACAAGGCTGGCATCAACTTTAGCGGCCACACTGAGTTTTTAGCTGAACTCACCCATACAGCACAAGTAGTCATGATGCTCGTTGGCGGCGGCATGCGCGTGGCTCTTGCTACTACGCACCTCGCACTTAAAGATGTGTCCTCCGCTATTACTCAAAGCAGTCTTGAGACCACCATTCGCATTTTGCACCATGATTTAGTGCATCAATTTGGCATTCAAAATCCACGTATTTTGGTAACAGGACTTAACCCACATGCCGGAGAAGATGGCTATTTGGGCCGTGAAGAAATTGATGTGATCAACCCTGTCTTAGAAAAACTCCGTTTAGAGAATATGAACCTTATCGGCGCGCTACCTGCGGACACACTTTTTGCAAAGCATCACCTAAGCAACGCAGACGCTGTACTTGCCATGTATCACGATCAGGGACTGCCCGTTCTGAAGCATGCCAGTTTTGGCGAGGGCGTTAATGTGACACTAGGTTTACCTATTATCCGCACTTCCGTCGATCACGGCACTGCACAAGATTTAGCAGGTAAGGGCAATATTGAAATTGGCAGCATGCTGGCAGCCATTGACTTGGCCATCATGCTTGCAAAAAACAAATTAAAAAGCGCAATCAACTAATGAAACATGTTGCAAAGAAACGTTTTGGCCAAAACTTCCTTACCGATCAAGGTGTAATTACCAGTTTGGTGGAGGCTATTTCACCCAAAGCTGACGATTTAATGGTGGAAATTGGTCCCGGACTTGGTGCTCTAACCAAACCTTTGTTACAGCGTTTGAATCAACTCCACGTTGTAGAAGTTGATCGTGACATCATTAGTTGGATGCAACAAGAATATGCAAAGCCAACTTCAAGCAAGCCAAACAACATCGTTATTCACAACTCGGATGCGCTTAAGTTTGACTTTAGCCAGCTTGCAGATGAAAAGTTAGCTAACAAACTCCGTGTTACAGGCAACTTACCTTACAACATCTCAACCCCAATTTTGTTTCACTTACTGGATAATGTGGCACACATTAGCGACATGCACTTCATGTTACAAAAAGAAGTGGTCGAACGCATGGTTGCAGCACCATCAACTCCGGCCTACGGACGCCTAAGTGTGATGTTGCAATATCGTTTACAAATGACTTACCTATTCACTGTTCCACCAGAGGCTTTCGACCCAGCACCTAAAGTCGAGTCAGCTTTTGTGCGTTGCGTACCGTATGCCCAGTTACCTTTTACAGCTAGAGATGAAGCCATGTTTTCCAAAGTAGTATTAGCCGCTTTTGGGCAGCGGCGCAAAACTCTACGCAATACACTTAAAGGCTTGCTGGACGACACAGGTTTTTCAGCACTTGATATAGACTCACAACTACGCGCAGAAAATTTATCAGTTGCGCAATTTGTGGCTATCAGCAATTACTTAGTTTGATATAAACTTTCAACCTCAAAAACATCACTTAGGAAACTTCAGTCATGCGAATCATTCTTCTAGGCGCACCAGGCGCAGGTAAAGGTACACAAGCCACGCATTTACGCGAAAAATTCAATATTCCGCAAATCTCTACTGGCGACATGTTACGTGCAGCCGTTAAAGCTGGCACACCGCTAGGGCTTGAAGCTAAGGCGTTTATGGATAGCGGCGGCTTAGTGCCTGATGCAGTAATTATCGGTTTAGTCAGCGAGCGTATTAAAGAAGCAGACTGTGCAAACGGCTTTTTATTCGACGGTTTTCCACGCACAATTCCACAAGCCGAAGCCATGAAAGATGCGGGCGTAGGTATTGATTATGTCGTTGAAATCGACGTACCAGATGAGGCTATTGTAGAGCGCATGAGCGGACGCCGTTCACACGCAGCATCAGGCCGCACCTACCATATTAAATTCAACCCTCCAAAAGTAGCAGGTAAAGACGACATCACTGGTGAAGACTTAGTACAACGCCCAGACGATGCCGCTGAAACCGTAATGAAGCGCCTAGAGGTATACCACAGCCAAACCAAACCCTTAGTCGACTACTATGTAGATTGGGCAAAAAGCGGCAAATCTGGCGCCCCTAAACATGTGTTTGTGAATGGCTTGGGTGATATGAACGTCATTCGCGATAGTATTTTTGCAGCACTTGTTTAATTTTTAGTCCCCCCATTTTTTAGAAAACGCTTAATTATGCAACAGCAGTACCCATTCAAAGACGTTGAACAATCTGCCCAAGTTTACTGGGAGCAACATCAGACTTTCTCTGCTTCAGAGCAATCAGAAAAGCCGAAATACTATTGTTTATCCATGTTCCCCTATCCATCTGGTCGTCTGCACATGGGGCATGTACGCAACTACACTATTGGTGATGTGCTTAGCCGTTTTCATAAAATGAAAGGCTTTAATGTAATGCAACCGATGGGTTGGGATGCATTCGGATTGCCTGCAGAAAATGCAGCAATTAAAAACAATACAGCACCAGCAAAATGGACTTATGAAAATATCGAGCACATGAAAGCCCAGCTTAAACAACTTGGTTTAGGCGTGGACTGGAATCGTGAAATTGCTACTTGCAAACCAGAATATTACAAGTGGGAACAATGGCTATTTACCGAGCTTTTCAAGAAAGGTTTGATTTACAAAAAAACTTCAACAGTTAACTGGGATCCTGTAGATGGTACGGTATTAGCCAATGAGCAGGTGATTGATGGGCGCGGTTGGCGTAGTGGAGCTTTGGTAGAAAAACGTGATATTCCGCAATATTTTATGAAGATCACCGCTTATGCGGAAGAGTTGCTCAATGACTTGGATAAGCTCGACGGCTGGCCCGAGCAAGTGAAAACCATGCAACGTAACTGGATAGGAAAAAGCTACGGCTGCGAAGTGGAATTTCCTATCGTCGGCCAAAATAACAACCTCAAGGTATACACCACACGTCCAGATACATTAATGGGTGCCACTTACGTTGCAATTGCCGCAGAACATGCACTTGCGACGCAAGCTGCACAAAACAATGCTGCTTTAGCTGAGTTCATCGCTGAATGTAAACGTGGTAGCGTAGCGGAAGCCGATATTGCAACTGCCGAGAAAAAGGGTATGGCCACCGGCCTATTTGTAACGCACCCCCTTAACGGCGAACAGTTGCCAGTGTGGGTCGCAAACTATGTGTTAGCTAGCTATGGTGAAGGTGCAGTCATGGCCGTGCCAGCACATGATGAACGTGATTATGAGTTTGCAAATAAATACGATTTGCCAATCAAAACTGTGATTAAACACTCAGAAATCACCTCATTACCCATGACTGAGCATGGCATCCTATTTGATTCAGGTGATTTTAACGGTTTAGATTTTGATGATGCCAGCACAAGTATTGCAGCAGCTTTATCCGCAAAAAATTTAGGCCAACGTCGCACCCAATTCCGCTTACGCGACTGGGGCGTTTCACGTCAACGTTATTGGGGTTGCCCTATCCCTATCATACATTGCCCAAGCTGCGGCGAAGTACCTGTGCCCACAGACCAGTTACCGGTAGTTCTGCCGGAAGATGTGGTGATGGACGGTGTAGGCTCGCCGATAAAAAAAGACCCTAGTTTCTATGAAACGACTTGTCCAACATGCGGCGGAAAAGCCACACGCGAAACTGACACTTTAGACACATTTTTTGAGTCCTCATGGTACTTTGCGCGATACGCCAGTTTTGACAGCAACACGGCAATGGCAGATGAGCGCGCGCACTACTGGTTGCCTGTAGACCAATATGTGGGCGGCATTGAGCATGCAATATTACATTTGCTGTATGCACGTTTTTTCAACAAACTCATGCGCGATGTGGGCTTATTGAAAAATGACGAGCCTTTTACCAACCTGCTCACGCAAGGCATGGTACTCAAAGATGGTTCTAAAATGAGTAAATCTAAAGGTAACACGGTAGACCCTCAAGAGCTGATTGACACTTATGGCGCAGATACTGCACGTCTATTTATGATGTTTGCTGCGCCGCCAGAACAAAGCTTAGAGTGGGCAGATAGCGGTGTTGAAGGTGCTCATCGCTTCTTAAAGCGCTTATGGAAAGCTGTATTTGATCATGTGGAATTAGGCACCATCTCTGCATTTAGCTCAGGTGAACTTAACGCAGACCTCAAGAACCTGCGTCGCCAACTCCACTTAACCATTGATAAAGTGGCTGATGACTATGGCCGCCGCCATAGCTTTAACACGGCAATTTCATCCGTGATGGAGCTAATGAATGCGTTAGCAAAAATAGAAGGTACAGACACGACAACACGTCAGATACGCCAAGAAGTCTTGCAAAATGTGGCACTTTTGCTTTCACCAATCGTACCGCACATCTGCCAAGCGTTATGGGCTGAATTGTGCCCACAAAGCCATATTCTTGAAACAACATGGCCTGTAGCTGATCAATCCGCAATGGTGCAAGACTCTTTAGAATACATGATTCAGGTCAATGGTAAACTACGCGGCAGCATCACTGTGGCAAAAACTGAGGGTAAAGAAATTTTAGAAAAACTGGCTCTAGAACAACCTTTTGTAAAAAAATATATTGAAGACAACATGTCTGTACGTAAAGTGATTGTGGTGCCGAATAAACTCATTAACGTTGTAGTGGGATAAACCATGTCAAATCTGCACGCAATGGCTTCACGTTACCTAAAGTTAACATTAATGCTAGCTTTAGCAAGTTCGCTGTTGCTCTCAGGGTGCGGATTTCAATTGCGTGGCGTGACCCAATTGTCTTTTAAAAACTTACACATTCAGGGTAGTACACTAAGTATTTCTAGAGATCTTAAGCATGCACTTAAAACAAACGGCATACAACTCGTAGAAAAATCTGAAGGTGCTGAATT
>CAYQZK010000004.1:0-31933 GCA_964422015.1 uncultured Methylotenera sp. | reverse complement strand
GCAATCAAACCTAGCGCTGAATAAAATCTATAGGCAACGCAATGCGCTTAGCTCACGCTCAACTGGAATCACATTTAAAACAAGGATTGCAGCCGCTTTACGTCTTGGTTGGAGATGAGCCACTTGCTCAGCGAGAATGTTTAGATTCCATTCGTTCCGCAGCACGTGCGCAAGGCTATGATGAACGCATCAGCCTAACTGTGGAACGAAACTTCAATTGGCAACAAATTCAGAATTATGGCCAATCTATTTCCTTATTCTCTAGCCGTCGTTTGTTAGAAATTAACATTCCTAACGGTAAACCTGGTGTTGAGGGTGGAAAAGCTTTGCAAGCACTGTCAAATCAAGCCATACCGGATACAACAATAATTATTACCTTACCTAGCCTAGACAGAGAAGGTAAAAATAGCGCTTGGTTTACAATACTTGAAAAACAAGCACAAATCATTACTGTAGATGAAATTGACGCATCCCACTTACCCAAATGGATTGCCAATAGACTGGCATTACAAGGGCAACATGCCAGTGCAGCCACTCTGGACTTTCTAGCGCATCAAGTAGAAGGAAACCTGCTTGCCGCCAATCAAGAGGTACAAAAATTAGCCCTTTTATATCCTCAAGGGGAATTATCTGATGCGGCTGTACGTGAGGCTGTACTCAATGTTTCCCGCTATGACGCTTTTCAATTAGGGGAGGCTGTTCTGTCTGGCGATACAGCACGCACTGTACGAATTTTGCAAGGCTTACAAGATGAAGGTGAGCAAGCTGTTGCCGTGATGAACCCACTCATGTGGACATTACGCCCATTAGTACGTATCAAACAAGCTGAAATTCGTGGTGAAAATATCACTAATGCCATGACTAATGCACGAATTTATGGGGATAAACAATCACTGGTAAAACGAGCTCTCTCTAGGTTAAGTTTGCGTCAGTTGGAAGCTGCTGTACAAAAGCTGGCTGATATTGATAGAACGGCCAAAGGTGTTATGCTAGGCGATGCTTGGTTAGAAATTTCCAGACTTTGTTTTGGCTTAGCAAAAGTACAAGGGCGTTAACACCGCCAAAATAAAAAGGGGCGCAATCATGAACATTCAACACTACATGGAAAACATTGGCATCGCCGCTAGAGATGCCTCTCGGCATATAGCTAGCGCAGATACCCATACAAAAAATCTTGCGCTCAAACACATCGCACATGCCATTCTGCGCGAAAAAGCAACACTACTTGCTGCAAACCAGTTGGATTTAGACGCTGCACGCGCGAGCGGCCTTGATGATGCAATGTTAGACAGACTCACTTTAACCGACAAATCCATACATAATATGGCTGAAGGTTTAATCCAAATTGCTAACCTTGATGACCCCATAGGTGAAATGACCGACTTTAATTATCGGCCTAGCGGCATACAAGTAGGAAAAATGCGCGTACCTTTAGGTGTTATTGGCATTATTTATGAGGCCAGACCAAACGTCACAGTAGACGCTGCTGGTTTGTGTATAAAATCAGGTAACGCCACCATTTTGCGTGGTGGTAGCGAGGCATTTAACTGCAATCAAGCCTTGGCAAAATTAGTTCACGAAGGCCTGCAAGTTGCAAACCTGCCTCTAGCTGCAGTGCAAGTGGTTGAAACCACAGACCGAGCAGCTGTTGGTGAACTAATTACCATGAAAAAATATGTTGATGTGATTGTGCCACGCGGCGGCAAAAGCTTAATTGAACGAATTTCTAACGACGCTCGCATTCCAGTGATTAAACATTTAGATGGTAATTGCCATGTTTATATCGATGATGCCGCTGATTTTTCTAAGGCATTACGCATTTTGGAAAATAGTAAAACACAACGTTTAGGCACCTGCAACACCGCAGAATCGATGTTAGTTGCGCGCTCCGTCGCAAACACCATGCTACCTAAACTTGCTGCAATGCTTACATCTCATGGTATTGAGATTCGTGGTTGTGCTGAAACGTGTGCACTAGTGCCCGAGGCAAAGCACGCAAGTTATGAAGACTTCTATACTGAATATTTGGCCGCAATTATTTCATGCAAAATAATCGATGGTTTAGATGAGGCTATTGCACACATCAATCAACATTCATCACAACATACTGAAACCATTGTGACTGAAAATTACACAAGCGCCAGAAAATTCTTACGTGAAGTAGATTCTAGTAGCGTAATGGTCAACGCCTCTACACGTTTTGCTGACGGCTTTGAATATGGCTTGGGTGCGGAAATTGGCATCTCCACTGACAAATTACACGCACGTGGACCTGTCGGATTGGAAGGCCTAACCTCACTGAAATATATTGTGTTTGGTGATGGCCAAGTAAGAGCTTAATGCAAACAGCAACAAAAGCAGCTATAGGCCTAATGGGGGGCACTTTTAACCCTGTTCATTATGGCCATTTACGCATGGCACAAGAACTCGCTGGAGCATTAAACTTAAACGAAATACGCTTTTTTCCTGCAGCAAATCCACCTCATAAAAACGATGAGTTAATCAGTGCCGAACATCGCGCAGCAATGGTGAGACTTGCAATAGAAAACAATCCTGACTTTAGTTTTGACGGACGGGAGCTAGATAGGAGTGGTGCCTCTTTCACCATAGATACACTACATAGCTTGCGTGATGAATTAGGCAAAGAGCCTAGCCTGGTTTTGTTTATGGGGAGCGATGCTTTTACAAAATTCAACACCTGGCACCGTTGGCAGGAAATCATTCATCTATGCCATATAGCTTTAGTGCAACGGCCTATCAAGACAAATCAAAAAGAAATGTTACCAAAAGTGTTAGAAACTTTTTTACACAATCATTACACAGAAAATAGTGACGAATTACATGAAGCGCCTGCTGGCTGGGTCACGATGCAGCAAATCACAGCTTTAGAAATTTCATCAACATCTATTCGAAATGCGCTTGCCCACAAAAACTCTGTACGCTATTTGATGCCTGACAGTGTTATTGACTACATTGAAAACAATAAGCTGTACACTTAACTTTCTGAAACAGGTGCTGACGGTAAAACAAACATATGTTTTGCATACTTTTCGCGATTGTCTTTCAAGTGTTCTAGAAACTCCAACGTCGATAACTGCGTCAATTTTTTATCCATTTTTTTCAAAAGCGTAGATAACGTAAAGATAGAAATCTTACGTTCAACCACTTGCAGCCCTTCATGTTCAGCTAGTTTTAATATCCCCAGCACTTTCTCATAGATACCTTCAGAAGCTGGTGTATAAGGAACAATAACCCAATAATCAATACCAATTCTGGCAACCAAATCCGTTTTGCGAAATGCCTTCTTAAATGTAGCCGTAAACTTTACAAGCTGCCAAATCGCATCCAATGCACCCTAAGTCTCGCCAAGATCATGCTGATTGCCAAAAGAGATATGCACCAAACCAAACTCTAAAGGGCTGTAATAGCGATTGGTTACCGCAATTAACCAATCAAGTGTGGATACAAATACTTTCTGCACTTCCGCATCTTGGCGAATCATGAGTTCAAAATCTTGCGTATCCATTCACCACTCCTTTACAGAAACCTAAACACAACACATTAAAAGAATTCTACACCAACTTCCAACTCACACTCTGCCCTGCTCTAAGCGGCACTAAAACGTCACCATCAAAGGGTAAGCTTTGCGGCACACTCCAGCTTTCTTTAACTAACGTAATTCGCTCAGAGTTACGTGGCAACCCATAAAAATCAGCTCCATAGAAGCTAGCAAAAGGCTCTAGCTTATCTAGCGCATTTGCATTTTCAAAAGCTTCAGCATACAACTCAATAGCGGCATGTGCGGTATACATCCCCGCGCAACCGCAAGCCGCCTCTTTTGTAGATCTCGCATGAGGTGCACTATCCGTGCCTAAGAAAAACTTAGAGCTGCCAGAAGTAGCCGCTTTTACCAAAGCCAAACGATGCTCTTCACGCTTCAAAATGGGCAGACAATAATGATGCGGCTGTATGCCTCCTTTGAACATGTCATTACGATTCATCAATAAATGATGTGCCGTAATCGTGGCGGCAACATTAGCAGGAACTGCCGTTACAAAATCAGCCGCATCTTTCGTGGTAATGTGTTCAAACACCACTTTTAGAGCAGGAAAGTTTTTGAGTAAAGGCAACATGTTGCGCTCTATAAAAACACGCTCCCTATCAAAAACATCAACGTCAGCATCAGTCACCTCTGCATGCGCCAACAAAGGCATACCTAATTCCTCCATCGCTGCTAATGCCTTACTACAATTGCTTAAATTGGTCACTCCTGAGTCAGAATTAGTCGTTGCTCCTGCTGGGTAAAGCTTTACTCCATGTATAACACCACTCCTTTTAGCTCGCACAATTTCATCAGCAGAAGTATTGTCCGTAAGATACAAAGTCATTAATGGCTCAAAACTCATACCGCTAGGTAACGCAGCCAAAATACGCTCTCGGTAAGCCAACGCCAGCTCCGTAGTCGTAACAGGCGGGCGTAAGTTAGGCATCACAATAGCACGAGCAAACTGACGTGCCGTATCGGGCAATACGGCTTTTAAAGCTGCGCCATCTCTCAAATGTAAATGCCAGTCATCTGGACGAGTAATGGATATTGTTTTCATATCAAAATCGATCTCTAATCTTTTAATTTAAGTGCTAATTCATACAGAACATTTTTCTTTTCTGTAGTGATCTCTGTTGCCAACTTCACTGCTTGTTTTAATGGCAAATCAGCCATTAGTAATTTTAATATGCGAATAGTTTCTTCAGAAACTTCATCAGCTTCTTTTATTGCCGCAGCTTCAACCAGCAGCACAAACTCACCACGCTGCTGATTACTATCCGCTTGCAACCAAGCTTCTGCTTCACCTAAATTACAGGTATGAATCGTCTCAAAAGTTTTGGTCAATTCACGCGCAATTGTAATACGTCTCTCTGCACCTAACACGACGCACATATCTACAATGCTCTCTACGATGCGATGAGGTGCTTCATAAAACACAAGGGTGACAATCTGTGATTTTAAGACATCCAACGCCTTACGTCTTGCCGCACCACTTGCTGGCAAGAACCCATGAAATAAAAAACCATTTTGAGTAATTCCAGAAACTGATAGCGCAGCAATCACTGCACTCACACCAGGAATAGGCACCACTTTAATCCCAGCTTTGCGTACAAAATCCACCACCACAGCACCTGGATCACTTATCCCCGGCGTACCTGCATCAGTGACTAAAGCAATACTTTCCCCTGCATTTAACTGCAACAATAACTTCTCAGCCGATTGATGCTCATTATGCTCGTGTACCGCGATAAGTTTTTTAGAAATACCGAAATAAGACAACAAACCCGAAGTATGCCGTGTATCTTCTGCTGCAATTGCATCAACCACTTTAAGAATATCCAAGGCGCGCTGAGTCATATCAGCCAAATTTCCAATCGGCGTGGCTACAACATATAATAAACCTTTATTTTTCATGAATTAGCATCGCATCTTGTTGAAACTTTTAATGTCGACCATTTTACCTTGCCGCAAGGGCTCACCACAGTACATTCTTTGGTCACTATGTTGTATTTTTATTAGCAACCTCTTCATTCACTCTATCGGCCATGCTAACGAAGCAACTAGCAGCACCAATAAACCCAGTGTAGTCAAAAAAATCAGCTCTGAAGAGGCTTTCTTACAAGGTCAGCAACATATAGAGCAGGCCAACCTACCTCTAGCAGAATTGACTTTAACGCAGATTCCAACGAACTCGCCCTATGCAAAATTGCTTGCTGGGAACATTGCCGTTCAGAAGGCTGACTATAATCGCGCATTTTTACTGCTACTTCCTTTGCAGTCCAACCAATCACTCATGAAGGCCGCAGCATCCAGCTTACATGCAAACTTAAGTAGTATCTATGAAAAACAAGGGGATATTGCAAATGCGTTAGACCAACTAATTGCTCAAGAACCCTATTTAGATAGCTCAGAGTTACTTAATCGCAATCATGATCGCATTTGGCATTTACTTTCGGAGCTTGCTCTACAAGATCTAATTAGCATGCGAGGAGAAAGCTCAAACACCATAATACAAGGCTGGATTGATTTATGTTTAGCCTCTAAAAACCAAGACCTGACTAATAGCGTAACAAATTGGACCAACAGTTATCCTGATCACGTTGCAAGCGACTTTGTAAAAAAACTGCTCACTCAAAAGTTGGCTCAAGACAACACCACTGCCAACAACACAATAAATAGCTTACAACTTAACGGCAAAATTGCTTTGATTTTACCTATTGATGTTGAAGCACTGTCAGAAAAAGCGCTTGCTTTTCAGTTAGGTGTTCAAGCTACGTTAGAAAAGCACAAGTTATTAAATGAAATTAAAATTTATCCGAGCTTAGCCAGTCAAGAAAGCATCACTGAACAATACAACAGCGCAATAAGTGACGATGCTGCATATTTCATAACCCCCATATTTGGCGCATGGGAAGAGACCACCAACGCAAAAGTCCCTACCATTGCTTGGCGCAATCAAGATAATACAATCAAGAGCGCGCTTTACTCCTCAAGCTCATTACTGCAAGATGAAGCGCAAACTCTGGTTAAATTTGCTTCAGACAATGGCATGCAACAGATTACGATTATTAGCACAAATGATGAGTCAGATATCCAAACAGTAAATGTATTTCAAAACGCTTGGAAGAGTTTGCAGGGTGCAGAGATTCGAATTATAACTCTCGATCAAAAAACTGTAGATAACACCACGGAGTTAGTCGACCTAAAAACAAAAATTGCCGAACAAACTTATGACGCGTTGTTACTGGCAACATCCGCAGAAAACGCACGTATGATCAAGCCTTATCTTGCTACCAGCACTCCTGTATTGGCATTCTCTAGTGTTAACGAAATAGCCAACATAGAAAGCCCTAGTAGCAATTTAAATGCGATAAGATTTGTTGATATCCCATTTTTAATCGAGACTAATAAAGAGAATTATGCTGACTTACGCAACAAAAGTATCAATATTCAGTCTCATGAGTTACTTCGTTGGTTTGCTTTAGGTGCAGATTATTTAGAATTGCTTATTGATAGTTCACAGAGCAATGATAGTGAAGCTCTTCTCGACGGACTTACTGGCAAACTAATCATTGATAAAACCAACAATATTAAACGGCTATTACCTATGGCAAGATTTACTTATGATGGCATTACACAAGAAAGATAATGTTATCTAAGCAAAACAAAGTAGAACACCTTAAAAAAGGTCATGCGGCCGAACAAATTGCTGCAATATTTTTGCAACAAAAAGGTCTCAAACTTCTAGAAAAAAACTTTAGCTGCAAATATGGTGAAGTCGATTTAATTATGCACGATGGGAAAATGCTCGTATTTATTGAAGTTCGCTTACGTAGCAACACTCAATTTGGAGGTGCCGCCGAGAGCATTACTCCAACAAAACAAAAAAAGTTAAGCCGCACGGCAGAGTTTTATTTACAGACCTACGGCACTTCACCATGCCGTTTTGACGCAATTTTAATGCAAACTACCAATATAAACGCTGTAGAATGGATTAAAAATGCTTTTTAGCACGTAGGCGCTGAACATAATTTATAGAATAAGGAATGACCATGAATAAAACACTCAAACTAATCGCTACATTAATACTTGCAAGCCAAATTGCAGCGTGTGTACCTGTAGTAGTAGGCGGAGCCGCAGCAGGTGGAGCAATGGCCTCAGATAGACGTACTTCAGGCGTATATATCGAAGACGAAAATATAGAATTAAAAGCCACAAAAAGCGTCAATGATGCCCTTGGTGAATCATCTCATGTAAACATTACTAGTTACAAAGGCAATGTATTACTAACGGGTGAAGTCGCCAATGAAAATGCCAAATCTCAGGCTGAAAATCTTGTAAAAGCTACGGCGAGTGTGCGCAACATCACAAATGAGTTAGTCATTGGCCCGAAATCATCCATTGGTTCACGCGCTAATGATGCATATCTCACATCAAAAGTTAAAGCTCAATTCGTATCTGAAAATCGCTTTCAGGCAAACCACGTCAAAGTAGTTACAGAAAACAGTGTTGTTTACTTAATAGGCTTCGTAACGCAACAAGAAGCTGAAGCCGCCACAGAGATTGCTCGTAACACTAGTGGCGTCAATAAAGTTGTAAAAGTATTTGAATATATGCCTTAACAATTAGGCCAGCCTGCTTTTGGCCCTTGAAATGTTATAATGCTCGAAATTCAAGTTGCTTACAGCTTGGTTAATTAAAAATCACTTGATGGTAAACAGATGACGACAGAACAAAATAAAATTCAAGCAGATGGCGAAATTATTATAGAAGGCCTAACCCGTGCTGGTAAGCCATTTAGACCTAGCGACTGGGTTGACCGTATGTGTAGTAGCTATGCCAGTTTTGGAGAAGACCGTAAACTAAAATACTCTCCTTACCTCAAACCAAGAGTAATGAATGGCGTACGTTGTTTAGCTGTAGATTTAAAACTAAAAGTAGTTAATCCTGAAGGCTATGCTCAACTCATGCATTTTGCTGAGGAAAATCAGCTCAATGTACTTGATTCAAATGGTAATAGCATTGAAGTGCCTCACTAACAACAATTAAATGCAACTTCAGTAAAGGGCGCGATTTAAAGCGCCCTTTAGTTTTTATTCTAGAGTCATTTTCACAAAATAGCAGAAATAAGCTATTTTGATTTTCCGGAGCCAATGATTTTTTCAAGGTACTCTCGAGTAATTAAACCACGCTTCACTTTAACTAACGCACCTTGTGGATTGTAAATAAATGTCGTTGGCAAAACATCAGCAGCACCTATTTGAGCGACAACAGCATTATCACCAAGAACGATTGGATATGAAATCAACATGTCATCTACGTAGTCTGTAACCTCTTTGACAGTTTTGTAATCAAACACTACCCCAATCACCATTAAGTCCTTTTTTTTTCGATGATCATACAAATTCACTAAATCTGGTATTTCCTCTAAACATGGCGGACACCATGTAGCCCAATAGTTAAGCAACACCCATTTACCTTTATAACTGGATAGCTGATGCTTAGCGCCCGCAATATCTTTTAAAACAAAGTTAGTACTATTTTCAGCAATGCAAAACTGGCTAAATGATGTCATCAATAAGGCAGTCAACAAAAACAAAGTAGCTTTTTTCATACCATTCCCTCAGAGCAAATACCAACAAGTAAGTTGACGACTATTCTAACCAATTACCTATACACTAGTTTTAATATCAGCATTGCCGTACAATCAAACAACTACATTTACTGTGGCGAAAATACACATGGCTTTAAATCTTAATCTACCAGCTTCTACAGAGTCATCAATGATGATTGCAGAAACTAATTCACGGAAAATTAGCCAGGCACTCTCAAATCTTACTTCATCAAACCCACTTGATATCGCATCATATCTATTTACAGAGTTAGAGATTCTTAATCGACAAAAAATCTCTCCCAATGATCGCATACATGCACTAGATACCTATCGCCCAGTCATTATTAATACAGCGTCAGCACTTTCTGAAATCTACAGTAACGCCCCGTTGCCATTACATGACGACGCAAAACTTGCTGCTGCCGCTGCAGAGTCTCTATGGTTAGAGCTTGGGTACGGCTACAAAATTGCGCTTATCGACTTGCAAAACAAATTAATTAAAATAGGCACCACAAAAAGCTCTGCTCATGCTATTCAACATGCAATACATGCCATTTCAGAGCATGCTTTAGTTTATTACCAAACCTATCTAACACCACCAGATCATATATGGGCTGACTTACATCAACTTTACTTTTGTGCAGTTCAGTTAGGTATTCAAAACACAAAAACATCTACAGAGAACAACAACTCCGTAGAAAATACCTACATTCACGCCTTGCTGATGTCTCTTGCAGACCCACAACATCTCACCCAAAGAGACATGAGACTTGTCGCAGACTTCTTAGCACACCACGTAGATAATGCAAAAATTACCGCAGTAACCCCACTAGACTTAAGCTCTAGCACATTCATCATTAACCTAAAGTCGGATAAACCGCCAACCCCTTATAACAAACAAAAAGCAACCCCCGACCCAAACGTTGATATATTGCTTCAGACCCTAGATCTGGTGCGCATTGTTCACCAACATTTAAGTAGCTTACAAAATAATCAATGGCCAAAAGATGGAAGCATTCCAAATAATAGCAATCGTAATGATTATATTGATCTTCTTACACATCTCATCAAATATTGGGGAGTAACACCTAAACGGGCTTTCAATCGCTCGCAAACTCATGGTGAAATTGATTTGGTAGCTGGCATTACAGCCATCTATCAACTCGATGGCGACACTTCAACAGCAAACCATGATGTAACTGGCAACGCAAACATCCGTATAAGCCCAATTAAAAACATGCCCTCATTGTGGCAAATTTTGAATATCAGTCCTACAGGTATGTCCATCAGACGCCATCCGACGGCAGAAAAAAATATTAGAATTGGTAGTATTCTTGCTACTAAAACCAAAAATGAATCACACTGGTCAATCGGCATTGTGCGTTGGGCAAGTTGCGGGGCTCGAGATAAATTAGATATTGGTGTTCAGCTTATTGCCCCACATGCAAATAGTGCAATAGCGCGTATTGATGGACGTGAGCAAGATGAAATGGTGCTGGTGTTGCCGGAAATCACAGCAACAAATCAAGCATCCTCCATCATTACGCCTAGAGGTATCTTTGAGCCTGCACGGCTGTTATCACTAACATGCAACGGAAAGATTCAGCAGATCATGCTAACTAAGCTCACAGAACGTTCTAGCCAATTTGAACGCATTCAATACAGTGTATTAAGTTAACTGAATAATCAATTGCCACTTCACTAAACTCAATTTTTTAGTTACGATACACACTTATTTCAAACGCATTATTCAAATAGAGGTTTTTCATGAGCGAGCATATTACGCACCTTAGCGACGCAGGCTTTGAACAAGATGTTTTACAATCACAAATACCTGTTCTAGTAGATTACTGGGCTGAGTGGTGTGGTCCATGCAAGATGATTGCGCCTATCCTAGATGAAATATCTAAAGAGTACGCCGGCCGAATCAAAGTGGCAAAATTAAACATCGACGAAAACCAACAAACTCCGCCAAAATACGGAATTCGCGGCATTCCTACACTGATGCTGTTTAAAAATGGTAATGTTGAGGCAACTAAAGTTGGCGCATTATCAAAATCACAATTAACGGCGTTTATTGACAGCAACATCTAAACCCATTACGCTTGCAAACATTAAGCAAATAAAGCTGCCTCGTTTAAAGACAAATCAATCTGAGGCAGCATTAAAGCTGTATAAAGTTTTAATAAGCAATAATTTCTTAGTTTCCACTTCCTAGTTTTTCATCCTGCATCACCTACATCTTGTTTCAGTGAGCCTTCATGCACTTATCAGACCTTAAACATCTACCTGTTACCGAATTAGTAGAAATGGCGATTGCCAATGAAATAGACAATGCTAGCCGCATGCGCAAGCAAGATCTTATTTTCTCTATCCTTAAAAATAAGGCTAAAAAGGGCGATAGTATTTTTGGCGATGGAACGCTCGAAATATTACAAGACGGTTTCGGATTTTTACGCTCACCAGATTCATCATATCTTGCAGGACCTGATGATATTTACGTGTCACCTTCACAAATTCGTCGCTTCAACCTACATACTGGCGATAGCATTCAAGGTGAAATTCGCATCCCTAAAGATGGCGAGCGCTATTTTGCTCTAGTTAAAGTAGATATGGTGAATGGTGAAACTCCAGAAAACACTAAACATAAAATACTGTTTGAAAACCTAACGCCACTATTTCCAACTGTACCTCTTACATTAGAACGTGACATTAAAGGCGCGGAAAATATTACTAGTCGCGTTATTGATATGATTGCCCCGATTGGTAAAGGTCAACGCGGTTTACTAGTAGCAAGTCCTAAGAGCGGCAAGACTGTCATGATGCAGAACATTGCGCATGCCATTACAGCAAATCATCCAGATGTCATTTTAATTGTACTATTAATTGATGAGCGCCCTGAAGAAGTAACTGAAATGACGCGTTCAGTAAAAGGTGAGGTTGTTGCTTCAACTTTTGATGAACCAGCTACTCGCCACGTTCAAGTAGCTGAAATGGTACTTGAAAAAGCTAAACGCCTTGTTGAACATAAAAAAGATGTGGTCATTTTATTGGATTCTATTACACGCTTAGCTCGTGCTTACAACACAGTCATTCCATCGTCTGGAAAAGTATTAACAGGTGGGGTAGATGCCAATGCCTTACAACGCCCTAAACGCTTCTTTGGCGCAGCGCGTAACATTGAAGAAGGCGGCTCACTCACAATTATTGCTACAGCACTCGTTGATACTGGCTCGCGAATGGACGACGTGATCTATGAGGAGTTTAAAGGTACGGGCAATATGGAAATTCATCTTGATCGTAAAATGGCGGAAAAACGTCAATATCCCGCGATTAACGTGAATAAATCTGGAACTCGCCGTGAAGAACTACTTATTGAAAAAGACGTGCTTCAGAAAATTTGGGTATTACGTAAATTGCTTTATCCTATGGATGACCTTGAAGCAATGGAGTTCTTGCTAGACAAGATAAAGGCCACAAAGAACAACGCAGATTTCTTTGACAGCATGCGCAGAGGATAATTTAATTAACCAAACGAACCATTAACCTTGCACCGCACAACGATTGCAAATATAATGGCGAGTTATTACAAATGAGGTGCCTTAGTGCATCTCTCAAATTAGTGCCGTATCATTCGGCAAACGATACTGAGGCTATATATATTATGAAAGATGGAATTCATCCAGAATACCGCGAAGTGGTGTTTCAAGACATCGGCGCTGACTTTAGTTTTATCACTCGCTCAACAATTAGCGCGCGTGACACTATCAAATGGACTGACGGCAAAGAATATCCGTTAGTTAAAATTGAGGTTTCTTCAAAATCTCACCCTTTCTACACTGGCAAACAAATGATTTTAGACACTGCTGGTCGCGTAGATAAATTCCGTAAAAAATACGGTATGTAGTCAAAGATTTTTGCAAACTCATTGCAAAAATCCACTAAAAGGCAGCTTAGGCTGCCTTTTTAATTTATAGTACTAGCAAGTGCCTTAATAAATTCACTCATTAAAACTTATACTTATGCGCTTTCAACTTGATCACGACTGGCAAGGAAACATGTCCACACCTCGCCCGCGGGTAGGTGAAAGTACAAAAACGCAATTACTACTACTGCTCTGTGCCATTTGGACACTTCTAGGTCTGGTTGGCCACGCCCCTTGGAAGCCGCTAGAAACCATTGGGATTAGCACTATCAAAGGCATTCTGGATGGCGCAAGCTTGATCGCACCACTCGCCTCTGGAGAATCCAACTTAGCATCTCCTCCTCTATATCATCTTTGCGCTGCATTAAGTGCCAAACTTTTAGGCTCCATACTAAGCCTACATGATGCAGCGAGGCTCACCAATGCCATTTGGATGGGCATTGTGCTGCTAATGGTAGGTATGACTGGGCGTGAGCTTTGGATAAAAGGGACCGGGCGCCACGCCACTTTCATCATGATAGGCACAATAGGCCTTATTACTAGCGCCCACAGCATCAATACCGAAGTTGCAGGGCTAGCCAGTTCTGCAACTGGATTTTATGCGCTAGCTCTTGCAAAACGACGCCCTTGGCGAGCAAGCGGCCTATTAGGTGCCGCACTTAGCGTTGGATTTTTATCGAACGGTCTAACACCCCTAATAACACTTTTAAGCACATCTCTGCTCCTCCCCATCCTATTTAGATTATGGCGTACACGAAAATTTTTAATCGTTATTAGTACAGCTATTGCCATTGCAATGATTCCAATTTCAACTTGGCTAGCACTCTTCTTTTACCAAAATCCTTCGTTATTCATCAACTGGTGGCACAACAACCTCAATAGCTACAATCAATTTAACCATTTTTATTTCTTACGCATTCTATTATGGTACGCATGGCCAGCATTACCTTTAGCCCTATGGAGCTTATGGCGATACCGTCATCAACTTATTCAAAAGCCAAAATTCCAGCTCATCATAGTTTTTTTTGTATTAAATATTTTAGTATTAGGGCTAGGTGAGTCGACACGAGATATTAACGCTCTGCCTCTTCTGCTACCCCTAGTGGCTTTAGGCGCGGGTAGCGTGGAGCACCTTAAGCGTGGAGCTGTGGCGGCACTTAACTGGTTTGGGATCACCTTATTTGGAACATTAGGTTTTTTAATTTGGTTGGGATGGATCGCCATGATCACGGGATATCCAGCTAAAATTAAAGAACGCTTATCGTTTCTATCTGGAACTAGCGATATTCAATTTAGCTTTCTATTGTTTAGCATAGCATTAGTTGTTTCAATCATTTGGCTATCAACTTGCATACGATCCAAATATACCAATAAGTCAGCTGTAACTAACTGGGCCGTTGGCATGACACTTAGCTGGAGCTTGCTCATGACGCTTTGGTTACCCTTAATAGATTCAGCCAAAAGCTATCAATCTGTATTTATCAGCTTAAATGAAAAAGTTCCAGCTCAATATAACTGCATGAATAGCTTAAATGTGGGACAAGCACAGCGCTTATTATTAAACTACTACACCGATATTGAATTACATGATGTAGAAACCACCAAAAATCTAAATTGTGATTTATATCTTATTCAAGATATAAAGGGAGTTGGGAAAATGCAACCAAGCCAAGAGTGGACACTCATTTGGCGAGGGAAACGCCCTGCGGACAGAAAAGAAAGCTTTCGACTGTATCAAACTCAGCATTAAAAAGCACGACATAAGATGTCGTACTCATGAAGAATTGAATAAACTGCTATTTATTTGATGTGCTGCTTAATTGCATCAATAACAATAGGTGTTAACCCTTCACCATTCTGAGTATTTACGTGCGCTAACACTTGCTTACGCATACTACTTGCCCAAAAATTGACCATATGCTTTGCAATATCACTCTTAGCCTCTTCTTGATTAGGAAATGACTTATAAAAGTCGCCAATCTGATTTGCCATTTTCACTAAATGTTCGATATTCATAAAAAATACTCGTATTTGAAAGGTTGAATTTTCTTAATTAATATATTCAGGATGGCTATATACCACGTAATTATTATTACGAGCAAAGCCAACCAAAGTTAAACCGCAACAATCCGCAACTCTTACAGCTAATGCTGTTGGAGCAGAAATTGCCACTAACATACTGATGCCTACGCTCGCCGTTTTCTGCACCATTTCATAGCTCGCACGACTAGTCGTAATCACAAAGCCCTCTGGTTTGCATCCATGCGTAGCAATGGCTCCCACTAATTTATCCAGCGCATTATGTCTGCCCACATCTTCACGTAGAGCAAGGATTACACCATCCGCAGAAACCCATGCACAAGCATGAGTCGAGCCCGTTTTTTGTTGCAGCATTTGCTGCGCAGGCATAGCCTCCAACCCCAGTTGAATCGCGCTTCGATTAAAAATAGTTTGATTCGCAAGTTGTACTGGATAACGCATTGCCTGCTCAAGGCTTTCTGCTCCACACAAGCCACAACCCGTTTTACCCGCTAGCGTTCTTCTTCGAGTTTTTAATTGAATAAAACGCTCACTCGCAATCTCACAATGAAGCTCTATGCCATTCACTTGCAAGCGAGTTTCAACTCCGTATAACTCGCTCTTATCGGCTAAAATACCTTCAGATAAAGAAAATCCTAAAGCAAAATCTTCTAAATCCTGAGGCGTAGCCAACATCACCGCGTGCGATATACCATTGTAAATCAACGCCACTGGCATTTCTTCAGCCAAACTATCCTGTGCAGTTTGACAGATATCTCCCCGCCACCTCAGAACACCACACTGACTAAATGACGTAGCACTAACTACTTCATCTACATCACTTGTACCGCAGGCAATCACTCTACCTTCGCAGCCTCTAAATCAAGACCAGCATAAGCCAACTGAGCCTCACTAAATGTTTTGTAATGCTCTTGCCAATCAGAAAGCTGATTAACGCGTGTGATTTGTACTGCCGTAACCTTAAACTCTGGACAGTTTGTTGCCCAATCAGAGTTATCGGTAGTAATCACATTGGCGCCTGACTCAGGATGATGGAACGTAGTGTAAATCACGCCTGGCTGCACGCGCTCGCTTACCTGTGCTCGAAGCACGGTTTCACCTGCACGACTTTGAATTCCAACCCAATCACCGTCTTTAACACCCCGTTCATCTGCATCATGAGGATGAATTTCAACGACATCTTCACTGTGCCAAGCCACATTCCGAGTGCGTCGCGTCTGAGCACCTACGTTATATTGAGAGAGAATACGGCCTGTTGTTAAAATCAATGGAAACTTAGGCGTGACCTTCTCTGTAGTAGGCACATACTGCGTTACAAAGAATTTACCTTTACCTCGCACAAACTCATCAATATGCATCGTTGGGGTACCCTCTGGCTGCTCGTCATTACAAGGCCACTGCACACTTCCCAATTCATCTAGTTTCTTAAAGCTCACTCCACTAAAGGTAGGCGTAAGCGCTGCGATTTCATCCATAATTTCAGATGCATGTTTGTAGTGCATAGGATAACCCAGTGCATTAGAGAACGCTGCGGTTACCTCCCAGTCCTCTTTACCAGCCTCTTTTTTACCATTGCTATCAAGCCCACCATTCTTCGGTGCCATTACTCTACGCACGGGTGAAATACGGCGTTCTGCATTGGTAAACGTACCATTTTTCTCTAAAAATGAAGCTCCTGGGAAAAACACGTGTGCAAACATCGCTGTTTCGTTTAAAAACAAATCTTGCACAATAACGCACTCCATCGACTCCAAAGCATGCGTCACGTGTTGCGTATTTGGATCGGACTGTACAATATCCTCACCCACACAATACAGACCCTTGAAACCACCTTCAATCGCATAATCCAGCATATTAGGAATACGTAAACCTGGGTCATTGCTTAACGGTCTACCCCATGCTTTTTCAAATAAGGCACGTGTTTCATTGTCTGCCACATGACGATAACCTGGGAATTCATGCGGCATAGAGCCCATATCGCAGGAGCCTTGCACGTTATTCTGACCACGCAATGGATTCACACCCACACCTTCACGGCCAATATTAGCAGTCGCCATCGCCAGGTTAGCGATACCCATAACAGTGGTTGAGCCTTGACTATGTTCAGTAACGCCTAAGCCATAATAAATAGCTGCATTGCCCCCTGTAGCATACAATCTTGCCGCAGCACGCAGCTCATCTGCTGGCACACCCAATGCTGAGCTCAACGCTTCAGGTGAATTTTCCGGAAGTGCAGAAAAATCGCGCCAAGCCACAAAAGAATCCCACTCACAGCGCTCTTTTACAAATGCTTCATTAACCAAACCCTCGGTTACAATCACATGCGAAAATGCAGAAATCAGGGCCACATTGGTACCTGGGCGCAACTTCAAATGATAATCCGCTTTAACGTGTGGAGAATCTACTAAATCAATCGCACGTGGATCTGCAATAATGAGCTTGGCACCCTGACGTAAACGACGTTTCATTTGTGAAGCAAATACAGGGTGACCATCGGTTGGATTTGCACCAATCACCATAATGACGTCTGACTGCATTACAGAATCAAATGTTTGAGTACCTGCAGATTCGCCCAGCGTCTGCTTTAAGCCATAGCCTGTAGGTGAGTGGCAAACACGGGCACATGTATCCACATTGTTAACACCAAACACTGCACGTATTAGCTTTTGTGTAACGTAGACTTCTTCATTCGTACAACGTGACGAAGTAATACCACCCACCGCATTTTTTCCATATTTAGCTTGAATACGGTTCATCTCACTAGCCGCATAACTGAATGCTTCATCCCAGCTTACCTCTTGCCATGGATCGGTAATGTTTTTACGAATCATAGGTGAGGTAATACGATCTTTATGCGTTGCATAACCCCATGCAAACCGACCCTTTACACATGAATGACCGTGATTAGCACCACCATTTTTGCTTGGCACCATGCGAACAACTTCTTCGCCTTTCATTTCCGCATCAAACGAACAACCAACGCCACAATAAGCACAAGTCGTTGTTACCTTATGCTCTGGCACACCTTGATCAATCACAGTTTTTTCGATTAACGTTGCAGTTGGACAAGCCTGTACGCAAGCACCACATGACACACACTCAGAATCAAGGAAGTTAGTCACGCCTGAAGCAACTTTTGAATCAAAACCACGACCAGAAATAGTTAAAGCGAATGTGCCTTGAGTTTCTTCGCAGGCGCGCACACAACGCGAGCAAACAATACATTTAGCAGGATCAAAAGTAAAATAGGGATTTGACTCATCTTTTGTTGATTTAAGGTGATTCTCACCTTCGTAACCATAGCGCACTTCACGCAAGCCTACCGCGCCTGCCATATCTTGTAGCTCACAATCACCATTGGTTGCACATGTTAAGCAATCTAATGGGTGATCCGAAATGTAGAGCTCCATTGTGCCACGACGAATATCTGCCAACTTTGGCGTTTGGGTATGGACTTTAATACCCTCAGCCACAGGCGTAGTGCATGATGCAGGATAACCACGACGCCCTTCAATTTCTACCACACACAAACGACATGAACCGAATGGCTCTAAGCTATCGGTAGCACACAGTTTAGGGACATTAATACCCGCACTAATACATGCTCGCATGATAGATGTGCCTTCTGGCACCGTGATTTCTCTATCATCAATAGTCAGCTTAATTGGCGTATCTGAATTACTGGCTGGCGTTCCGTAATCCAACTGATCGTCATAACCAGTGCGGCTACAACCACAATCATGGTCATGCGAGTGTTGCGTACCGTTGTATTTAATATCGTCCATGTCTAACTCTCCTACACCACACAAAAATGTAATTTTTTGCAATAGCTTTAGTTTTTTATTTGATTCTTAAGTGATTGAATTCCCAAATTACTCAATTCTTAAGAACCGAAATCTTCTGGAAAATGATTCATTGCACTTAGCACTGGGTAAGGGGTCATGCCACCTAGAGCACAAAGCGAACCATTCAGCATGGTGTCGCTTAAATCGCGCACCAGCTTAATATTCTTCACCGTATCAGGCGTTTGTTTATTTCTAGTCGCAATAATCTTATCCATCACCTCTGCACCACGCGTAGACCCTATGCGGCATGGGGTACATTTTCCACAAGATTCTATTGCGCAAAATTCAAATGCATATCGTGCCATTTTTGCCATATCGACTGTGTCATCAAAGGCAACGATTCCGCCATGCCCCAACACCGCCCAGATTTTTGTAAACTCCTCATAATCCAATGGCGTATCGAATTGTGATTCCGGCAAGAACGAACCCAACGGCCCGCCCACCTGCACCGCGCGAATTGGGCGACCTGTGGCTGAACCGCCACCATAGTCATAAAGTAACTCCCGTAAAGTTGCACCAAATGCCAACTCCACTAACCCGCCTTGCTTGATATTACCAGCAAGCTGAATTGGCAAGGTACCACGTGAGCGGCCCATGCCGTAATCCGCATAATATTGCGCGCCTTTATCTAGAATAATAGGCACTGTTGCCAATGAAATGACGTTATTAACTACAGTAGGCTTACCGAACAACCCTTCTATAGCGGGCAGAGGTGGCTTAAAGCGCACTAAACCGCGCTTACCTTCCAAGCTTTCCAACAATGAAGTTTCTTCACCACAAACATAAGCTCCTGCAGCACGACGCACTTCCAAATTAAAAGTCTTACCACTACCGAGAATATTCTGACCTAAATAAGCCGCAGCTTCGGCAGCTGCAATCGCTTTATTCAAAGCGGCAATAGAGTGCGGATATTCTGAACGCACATAAATATAGCCTTGAGTTGCACCAACCGCCAAACCAGCAATCGTCATGCCTTCAACTAGCACAAACGGGTCACCTTCCATAATCATACGGTCAGAGTACGTGCCAGAGTCACCCTCATCAGCATTACATACAATGTATTTTTGATCAGCCTGACAACCTAGCACTGTATTCCACTTAATGCCTGTCGGGAAAGCCGCACCACCACGCCCACGTAGCCCAGAATCGGTCACCGTTTTAACGATATCTCCACTAGATAATTTAAGTGCATTTTTAAGGCCTTTATAACCATCATTAGCAAGATAGTCATCCAATGAAGCCGGATCTGTAACTCCTACACGAGCAAACGTTAAACGCTGCTGCTTTTTGAGCCAGTCCATTTCCTCAGTTAAACCCAGACTTAAAGCATGAGGTTTACCATTTAAGAAATCCGCATCAAATAAAGAGGCCACATCTTTTACTTTTACCGGCCCATAAGCCACACGACCTTGTGCCGTGGCAACTTCCACCATGGTTTCCAACCAGTAAAGACCACGTGAACCATTGCGAACAACTTCAACATCAAGACCACGATTTTTTGCTTCTTGCACAACAGCCGCAGCCACTTTATCTGCACCCATTGAAAGGGCGCTAGAATCGCAAGGAATGTATATTTTTGTTGTAGCCATATCTCTAAGCCCTAGCCTCTGCTATCAAAGCATCCAATTCTTCTAAAGTTACACGTCCGTGTATCTGTTCACCCATCACCACTGATGGCGATAACGCACAATTACCTAAACAATAAACCGGCTCTAATGTAATGGATTGATCAGAAGTCGTTTGGTGGTAATCAACATTCAGGCACTTTTTAGCATGCGCTTCTAAAGCTTCAGAGCCCATAGCCTGACAAGATTCAGCACGACAAATCTGTAAAACTTGCTTACCAGCAGGATGCGTGCGGAAATGATGATAAAAAGTTACCACACCATGAACCTCTGCGACAGACAAGCTCAATGCTTTTGCTATTGCTTGATATGATGACTCTGGAACATACCCAACATTATCTTGAATAGCATGCAGCAAAGGCAACAAGGCGCCTGGCTTTTGCTTAAACTCAGCAATCAATGCGGCCACCTTTACTTGTACTTCTTGTTTTGTTTCTGTATCTTGCAAACCAATCTCTCCAATGTGACCGAAAAACTGAGAACTAGGATATAAACTATTATTCCAACCCTGAGCGAGATGGTATATTACACCGAATAATCGCTTTGTAGAATACGACAACTGATGACGTTGAAAGTGCCCGACACCCCGCTGCAATCCATACCCCCGACTAGGTTAATCGACCAATTTGGTCGTGCCATTGAGTACATTCGTTTATCCATTACAGATCGTTGTGATTTTCGCTGCGTTTACTGCATGGCTGAGGAAATGACATTTCTTCCAAAAGACGAAGTACTCAGCCTAGAAGAGTGCGCACGGTTAGTTAAAATATTTGTCAATTTAGGCGTAATAAAAGTACGTATTACTGGTGGAGAGCCATTAGTACGCAAAAATGCATTATGGCTTTTTGAAGAAATTGGCAAGTTAAATGGATTGCAAGAGTTAGTGCTAACTACCAACGGTAGCCAACTAGAAAAAAAAGCGCAAGATTTAAAGAATGCCGGCGTGAAGCGCATCAATATTAGCGTCGATAGCTTAGACCCCACACGTTTCAAGAAAATCACGCGGACCGGTGATTTAGACAAAGTACTGCGAGGCATACAAGCCGCTAAACTTGCTGGCTTTGAAAACATCAAACTCAACAGCGTACTCATGCGCGGCTTTAATGAAGATGAAACAGAGTCATTGGTAGATTTCGCCATCGAACAAAATATCGACATTTCGTTCATCGAAGAAATGCCTTTAGGCGACATTAGCCACTCCAGAGAATCTACTTTTGTTAGTAATTTAGATACGTTGCAACGCCTAAAAAACAAATACTCACTTACACCAAGCAACCGATCTACTGGCGGGCCAGCACGTTACTGGCAGGTAGAAAACACTTCAACCAAAATTGGCTTTATCTCTCCGCACAGCCACAATTTTTGTGAAGACTGTAACCGCGTGCGCATTTCCTGCACAGGCGAACTTTACCTATGCTTAGGCCAAGATGACAAAATAGATTTACTACCCCTATTAAGAAACAATCCCAATGAGGATGAGCCTATCGTTCAAGCCATTTTAGCCAGTATGCAAATTAAACCACTAGGGCATGATTTTGATTTAACGCGGGCCAAACCAGCCGTGGTGCGCTTTATGTCTCACACAGGCGGCTAAATGCTCAAGATTTCAGGCCTTATTTTAGCCGGCGGACAAGGCCGGCGCATGAATAAACTTAATAACAACCAAAACCTTTCATCACCCATCGAAAAAGGTCTTATTACGTTTCTGAATCAACCAATGATTCAACATGTTATTCAGCGCCTATCTCCTCAAGTCGATGAAATTATAGTTAATGCCAACCAAGCCATTGAAACATACACAGCGCTTGGCTACCCCGTAATTCAAGATGATATTTCTGGCTACGCAGGGCCACTTGCGGGACTTCATGCTAGAAAAAAAAAGGAAAAAAACACTTATATATTATCCGTCCCCTGCGATTCACCTTTACTTGCCTCTGATTTAGCCACTCGGTTATCAACCGCGCTCATCAAAAACAATGCGGATATTGCCATTGCAAAAACAGGAGCACAAGCACATCCTGTATTTTGTTTATGCCACAAAAAACTGCTAGAGCACCTAGAACATTATTTACAAAATGGCGGACGAAAATTTGATGCTTGGTACAGCACGCTTAATGTTGTAGAGGTGGCTTTTGACGACAAGGCAATTGCCTTTACCAACATCAACACCCCTGAAGATTTAATCAACCTAGAAACTAGTGCAACTTATCAACCCAGTTCAAACACATCATGACCACACAATCTATTACCTCATTAATCAACAATGTTAGCTGCCAAGATGACTATGACCCAAACTCAATGCCAGTGGTCAAAGCACGTCAATTTATTAAACAGTTTCTAAACCCTGTAGAAGAATGCGAATCCGTGGAACTGCGCTCAAGTTTAGGTCGCGTATTGGCTGCAGATATTTTGTCACCCTCAAATGTGCCTAACTATGACAACTCTGCGATGGATGGCTACGCATTTCGTGCAGCTGACATTCAAAAAGATGGCTCAACTCAATTAACCATTATCGGCACAGCGCTTGCTGGGCAATCCTTCGCAGAAAAAGTACGCCAAAACGAATGCGTGCGTATTATGACTGGCGGCATGATGCCCAGTGGTACAGACACGGTGATTATGCAAGAAAAAATCCGTGTTGATGGCGACACTATTACTTTTACCGAAGCTCCTAAACAGGCAATGAATGTGCGCTACGCAGGTGAAGATTTAAAGCTAGGCCAAACCGTATTAGCCGCAGGCCATTTAATGCGCGCGGCTGATTTGGGTTTAATCGCCTCACTCGGCATTGGCAACATCAGTGTTTATCGCAAACTAAAAGTCGCCTTTTTCTCTACTGGTGATGAGTTAGCAAGCATCGACCAAACCCTAAAAACAGGGCAAGTTTACGATAGCAATCGCTACACGCTACACGGCATGCTCAGTCGCATTGGCGTTGATATTATTGATATGGGTGCTATTCCAGATAATCCAGAGCTACTTGAAAACACATTACTCAATGCGGCGCAGCAAGCCGACGTTGTCATCACTAGCGGTGGCGTTTCAGTGGGTGAAGCCGACTACATGAAGCTATTGTTAGCCAAACATGGTCAAGTGATGTTCTGGAAAATCGCCATGAAGCCTGGCCGACCACTCGCCTACGGCAAAATCCAGGGAGACAATGGTAAGCATGCCCATTACTTTGGCCTGCCTGGCAACCCCGTTGCGGTGATGGTCACGTTCTATCAATTTGTACGTGAAGCGCTGCTAATGCTCATGGGGCAGCCCCAACCCAACGCCCTACCCATGTTTAAAGTTGAATGCACGCAAGCGATTAGAAAACTTACTGGGCGCACTGAGTTTCAACGTGGAATATTATTTGTAGCCGACGATGGCACTTGGAAAGTAAAACCCACCGGAGCACAAGGCTCTGCAATGTTAAGCTCCATGTCTCTCGCCAACTGTTTTATTGTACTAGATGAGCACATAGGCAATCTTGATGCTGGGGCGACGGTGCAGGTGCAAGTGTTAGATGGATTAGTTTAATTATCAGCATCATGAAAACAGATTAAAAAACATGCCCTGCAAGCCTATATCCATGCGCCTCGCAGAGCACCCATTTACAACAACCTCTGCAACAGTTTGCACAATAAATTCTTACTCTTTTTACTCACATTCAATAATTAGCTGACCTTGTTGTATAATTTTTCGCCGATGGAATGTATCTACTCAATACATTCCATTCACTTTTTAACTGTTTAGGCTTTTTGTGTCATTAACCATCGCTGTCAAAACCTCCAGTAATGAGCACACGCTGATTTGGGCTGTGGTCTGCTCTATGCTACTGCATGGGCTGCTAGCTATTGTAGTTCCGAACTTTCAGTTTGATGATGCACCCAAGCCAGATACTTTAGAGATCGAGTTAGTAAAAAAACCCGAGCCTCCACCCGTGGTATTACCAGAGCCACCACCACCTGAACCCGTCAAACCTAAAGTTGAACCTAAGCCTCAACCTATTACCAAGCCATTACCTACGCCCACAGTTGTTAAAAGTGAGCCGATATTGCAAACACCACCACCGCCTCCACCGCCTGAAGTGATTGCCGTTGCGCCAAAAGTCGATACGCCGCCATCGCCCGTACCACCTGCACCTATTGTTGTACCTGAACCACCTAGACCGCCTGCTCCTAGTGAAGCTGACATGAATGAAGCTCGTGGGAAATATGGCAATACGCTATGGGGAGCAATTAGCAAAGAGAAAAAATATCCGAAAATTGCTCAAATGCGTGGTTGGCAGGGCGAGGCTATTGTTGAACTGCTGCTCGATGGCAACGGCAAGCTTAAATCTAAAAAAATCATTCAATCTAGCGGTCACGAAGTACTCGACAAGCAAGCGTTAGAGATGGTTGAAAAAGCTGCACCTTATCCAATGCCACCTGAAGTATTGCGTGGTAGCAACTTTACAATCACTGTGCCAATTCCATTTAAGCTTGAGTGATCCTTTAGGGGCTACCCAAATTGACCCGTAAAAGACGCTCCCTTAAAGACCTTCTGCTCATTCATGAGCTTGCTTTTATTATTCTCATTCTTTTAGTTGCCTCAGTTGGGACGTTTGGCATTCATTTACAGGAACAATCTAGCCAAGAATCTGCGCGTATCAATCTATTGATGCAAGAGGTGCAACAAACTCGTGGTGACTTATATCGTCAAATGAAAGAACTTTTTGATGCGTATTTCTTAGAAGACCTTGCAGCACATACAGAATATGACCACTTTACGCAGTCCGTAGAGAAACACTTTACCCGATTGGAAACTCTTGCAAATGATCCCTCTGAAAAAACAGCCATCAACAATCTGCATTTAAGTTATAGACAATTTTTACAAGAAACCTCTGAACTGTTTGACCAAAAACAAGGCATTAGCAGCGACAAATTAAAACGTAGATTGGATACTGAATTAGAGTCTGGATTATTTATACGCTACGAAGCTTTATTAGCCCACACTGAACAGTTACTCAACCAAAAACAAATTGAACTAGATAACAAACTTAAATCACATAAACAAAAATCCGCCCTATTGCTGTTCGTTCCTCTGATATTAGCCATTCTCTTATTAGTGTTCTCACGTATTTTTCTTAATAGGTCTATCGTCAAACCTATTAAAGGAATTTTAAATGCCACTACTGAAATCAGTGCTGGCCACTTAACTCATAGAGCACCTGAAGCAGATACTGAAGAACTGGCGACACTATCAAAAGCAATCAACGAAATGGCAGAGAAACTTACTACTAGCCAAGAAGCATTGGTTCGTACTGAAAAACAAGCCGCTCAAGGTCTGCTCGTTCCTATGCTGGCACACAATATCCGCAACCCTCTTGCTAGCATTCGCGCTACCGCTCAAGTGATGGATTCACCAGAGCATGACCACGAAACCCGCGAATCGCTTATCGGCATCATTAGTACCGTTGACAGATTAGAGCGTTGGACTGGTGCGTTATTAGCCTATTTACATCCGCTCAAACCACAAGCCAGTCACACTACGATTAAAAGTGTTGTTGAGGGCGCCTTAGAGCCCCTTCAACAAAAAATTACTCAAAAATCAATAGTGCTTACAACACCCAATTGGACGGATGATAACAAACTAAGTACTGTCGAAATTTTTACCGACCAACACTTACTTGAGCAAGTCATCTACAACTTACTATTGAACGCCATTGACGCCTCAAGTAAACAAAGCATCATAGAAATTACGCTTGAAACCACTGAAAAAGAATTCACACTGCACCTATTAGACCGTGGTTGCGGCATGCCATTTAAACCAGACCCTAGTGCAATGAATGCGCCAACAAGCAAACGATTCGGCACTGGCTTAGGTATCCCTTTCGCGTTCAAAGTTTGTGATGCATTAGGTGGGGAGTTAAGCTTTTCTAACAGGCAAGATGGTGGAACAATCATCACCATCATCCTCCCTAAAATATTCAAAGTAAGCATTTAATTTAGCTTTATCACAGTGTGCCGGAACTATGACGGTAATCAGCCCCATAGCTTTTCCTGCAACTAAAATCATGACAAAACTATATTTTTAGAAGTTAGCCTACAAATATTGCGATTTTCACGATTTAACCTCTTGCCTTAATAATGGTTTTTATCAACAATGGAGGCAGGCTTTAATTTAAACGATGGTGAAGACAGTAATGCTTAATCAACCCGTAACTAATTTTCAACTCCCCGCAACTAGCGGTAAGCATTTTCAACTCTCAGATTACATCGGTAAGAACTTAATACTGTACTTTTACCCTAAAGATTCAACACCTGGCTGCACAACACAAGGTATACAGTTTCGCGACGCCTACCCTCAATTTCAGCAAGCCAATGCTGAAATTTTTGGAATATCGCGCGATAGCCTAAAGTCGCACGAAAACTTCAAAGCTAAATTCACTTTTCCTTTTGAATTACTCGCAGATACAGAAGAGTTAGCATGCAACTTATTTGGTGTCATTAAAATGAAAAATATGTATGGCAAACAAGTGCGCGGCATAGAACGTAGTACATTTGTAATAGATAAAAATGGCGCCTTAGTAAAAGAATGGCGTGGCGTAAAAGTAGATGGGCACGCTGAAGAAGTTCTTAAATTTGTTCAATCACTTTAATCAAATAGTTGCAATTTAATATCAAACTCATCAATAGAAAGTTCATTTATGGCTAAAAAACCAGCAGGCTCAACCAAGCTTTTTGTTCTTGATACCAATGTACTGATGCACGACCCTTCAAGTTTATTCCGCTTTGAAGAACATGACATTTATCTACCCATGGTCACTTTAGAAGAGTTAGATAACAACAAAAAAGGGTTAACTGAAGTTGCACGTAATGCGCGCCAAGCTAGCCGTAACTTAGAAGAAATTGTAGGCACCAATTTACTCGACCTTGAATTAGGTTGCCCGCTGGCCATAAATGGCAATAAGCACGTTACAGGCCGTTTATTTTTACAAACTACCCAAGTGAATGTTGAGCTTCCGGGTTTAGCTGGTAGCAAAGCCGACAATCAAATTCTAGGCGTGGTGCTTGATCTCCGTAAACACTATCCAAGCCGCCAAGTTATTCTGGTCAGTAAAGACATTAACATTCGCATTAAAGCCCGTGCCATGGGCATGCCAGCGGAAGATTACTTTAATGACAAAGTATTAGAAGACACCGAAATTTTATACAGCGGCATGAAAGAACTGCCTGCAGACTTTTGGGAAAAACACAGCAAGGAAATGGAGTCATGGCAAGAATCTGGACGCATGTTTTATCGCCTAACGGGCCCACTATGTAAAACTTTCCTCACCAATGAGTTTGTATTTTACGAGTTTGAAAAACCCTTTCACGCCATCGTTCGAAACGTTTCAGGCAACACTGCAATTTTAGAGGTAGTCAAAGACCACATGCTACCCAAACATAATGTATGGGGCATTACCGCGCGCAACCGCGAACAAAACTTTGCATTAAATTTACTCATGGATCCAGAAGTAGACTTTGTGAGTCTACTAGGCCAAGCTGGCACTGGTAAAACGCTACTAACGCTCGCCGCCGCGTTAACCCAAGTGCTAGATAAAAAAATATATTCTGAAATCATCATGACACGTGTCACTGTATCAGTTGGTGAAGACATTGGCTTTTTACCAGGCTCAGAAGAAGAAAAAATGGCGCCTTGGATGGGTGCACTTGAGGATAACCTAGACGTTTTAAATAAGAGCGACGAAGACGCTGGTGAATGGGGCCGTGCTGTTACCCAAGATTTAGTCCGTAGCCGCATTAAAGTTAAATCGCTCAACTTCATGCGCGGCCGAACTTTCTTAAATAAATTTCTAATTATTGATGAAGCGCAAAACTTAACGCCTAAGCAGATGAAAACACTTATTACACGCGCAGGCCCTGGCACCAAGGTTGTTTGTCTGGGCAACATCGCTCAAATTGACACGCCTTATCTGACAGAGGGTAGTTCTGGCTTAACTTATGTGGTCGATCGCTTTAAAGGCTGGGAACATAATGGACACATCACACTGATGCGTGGCGAGCGCTCACGCTTAGCTGACTTCTCTGCAGAAATACTCTAATGCACATGCGTAAAGGTTTTTATACCTTACTGGCGGCACAGTTTTTATCTGCGCTGGCTGATAATGCATTGCTATTTGCAGCCATAGCATTACTGGCCAAGATGAGTGCGCCTGACTGGCATACACCATTATTACAACAGTTCTTTGTCATATCATATATCGTACTGGCGCCATTTGTGGGCTCATTTGCCGATGCCCTACCTAAAGGCCAAGTAATGTTTATTGCAAATGCCGTCAAATTCATCGGCAGCCTTACAATGGTGCTAGGTATGCCACCACTATACGCATATGGAATTGTCGGCATTGGGGCAGCAGCCTATTCTCCTGCCAAATACGGCATACTCACAGAACTATTACCTCCAGAAAAGCTCGTCAATGCCAATGGCTGGATGGAAGGATCAACCGTCATGGCCATTATTCTAGGGGCAATTATAGGCGGCATAATGGCTAGCAAAGACCCTCATTTTGCAACAATCATCATCACTTTACTGTATTTACTAGCAGCAACTTTCAACACCTACATTCCCAAACTTCCAATCGACCATACGCTACCTAAGAAAAACCCAGCGTACATATTAAGAGACTTCTGGCACTCATTCAAAGTGCTCTGGCTAGACACCCGCGGACAAGTTTCGCTTGCTGTTACCACGCTATTTTGGGGTGCGGGTGCAACCCTTCGACTTGTAGTTATCGCATGGGCTGCCAATGCGCTAAATTTTGGCTTGGAACAAGCTACTCAATTAATGGCATTGCTGGCTGTTGGAATTGCGGCTGGCTCGGTGGTTGCGGCCCGCTATATCAAGCTAGAACACGCAACGAAGGTTTTGCCAGCTGGCATCATCATGGGTGGGCTTGTTGTCCTAATGGCTTTTGTGCAGCACTGGCAAATCGCAGCTGCACTCCTGTTCATCATCGGTGCTTTGGCAGGTTTTTTTGTGGTTCCGCTCAATGCCCTATTACAACATCGCGGTCATGAGTTAATCGGCGCAGGTCACTCTATCGCAGTACAAAATTTCAATGAGCATATTGGAATATTATTATTGCTAGGCGCCTACCTACTGATGGTCAAGGCTAATCTTCCAATCAACCTGATTGTGATTGCATTTGGGCTTTTTGTGAGCATTTGCATGACGATTATCAACCGCCGCTATCGCCACTTAAATTAAACCATTAAAAGCATCAATGTAATTTAACGTGCGTCTCTGTCCGTCTTGAAATTACGCGCGCAAGCGTTTGTAACGCCATACTCCAGAATCCATGCAAAGCCATCAAATGTAGCTTATACAGCGACTGGTACATCGTACGCGCTATTAAGCCCTCGATAAACAGGCTTCCTCCAGTTAGCGCCCCCATCAAATTACCAACTGTAGTGTATTTGCCTAAATTAACCAAAGAGCCATAATCGCGGTAAGTAAATACAGGCAAATCTTTCTTGCCTGCAATCCTATACTTAACAGTTTTAACCAACATGGATGCTTGCTGATGCGCAGATTGCGCACGCGGTGGAATCGTTTCTTCGCCATGTCCAAACCAAGGGCATGCGGCACAGTCGCCAAAAGCAAAGATATTTTCATCCAAAGTCGTTTGTAGATTTCTTTTCACGATGAGCTGGTTAATGCGATTTGTCTCTAGACCATCAATCTCATGTAAGAAGTCTGGCGCTTTGATACCCGCCGCCCACACCACTAAGGCAGATGGAATAAACAAGCCGCTATGTGTATGCACCCCGCCGCTAGTCACCTCTGTCACGCGCTCACCTGCATAAACATGGACATTCAGTTTTTTGAGTTCTAAATCTACCAAATGCGACAATTTAGGCGGAAGCGCAGGTAGCACACGCTTACCTGCTTCAATTAATGAAATCTTCACATCACGATCAGGATTAATCTTATCTAATCCGTAAGCAGCCAGCTCACGTGTTGTATTATGCAGTTCTGCTGACAACTCAACCCCTGTAGCACCAGCGCCTACAATGACAACCTCTAGCTGACCTGGCTTAACAGGCTCGACCTGCGTCTGCGCTCGCAGTAAAGCATTATGTAAACGGCGATGGAATTTTTCCGCCTGATCTTGCGTATCTAGTGCAATTGAAAATTCTTGGGCACCTTTAACGCCAAAATCATTCGTCGTGCTACCCACTGCAATAATCAATGTATCGTACTTAAATGTCCGGCGAGGAATAACCTCTTGACCATCCTCATCATAATTAGGCGCAATCGAAATCTCACGATTGGCACGATCCAATCTATCCATGCTGCCTAAACGGAATTTAAAGTGATGCCAATGTGCCTGAGCAAGATATACTAACTCATGCTTTTCTGGGTTCATACTCCCAGCGGCAATCTCATGCAACAAGGGTTTCCATACATGGGTCTTGGACTTATCAATCAAAGTAATTTGCGCCTTACCCTGACGCCCTAATGTGTCACCTAGTTTAGTCGCCAGCTCTAATCCGCCGGCACCCCCACCTACGATAACCACATGGTGCAAATGATCCGTTTTTTTCATATCACACAGTCTGTTGTTGTTCCCAATGTTGCTCAATAAAAAAGCACTCGCTGCCACAATGCAGACAAGTGCTTCACTATTACAAAATTATTTATTCGTTACCAGTAATCGTACCGTTACTACGAATAAACGCAATAACCTTTAAAGCCTCATCGACTTTTAAACCATCATCTGGTGCCATCAAACCAAAACCTTTAGCACCCATGCCGCCATTAGTGCCGTGCCAAATTGTTTCAAACATGCCTTTATTGGTTGCATTTTTTGCATACTTAAATATAGGACCTTGCAAGCCAGGCCCCACAGCACCCTCACCACGACCACCATGACAAGCTGAACAAGAAAACAAGTTAAACTTTTTCTTTCCAAACTTAATGGCCTCTTCATTACCAACGTAAGGATTTTTACCCGTTGTCACAAACTCTTTGGCAGCTGGTGTATCAAACAAGGCCACATCTATCTTAAGTGGAGAACCATCTTGTGTCGTTATAAAATCAATTGCTTTAACATCACCAGAAGAGGTGCTTTTAGCATCAGAACCTGAGTTCTGACCACATGAAACTAAAGCTAACATCACTATTAAAAGCCACTGTTTTTTCATACTATACACCTCTCAAAGTTAGTTAATCATTTAACGGCCAACTTATTGATAATGATATAAAAAAACGGCCGCATTAGCGACCGTTTTTTTATTAGTTTTACCGAAAAATCAGTTATTCATTACCAGTAATTTTTCCGTTACTACGAATAAAAGCAAT
>CAYQZK010000003.1:0-42573 GCA_964422015.1 uncultured Methylotenera sp. | reverse complement strand
CGTTGCTGGTGATGAAATTATTATTTTTGCTGACGATACATTCAAACCTGCGACTAGAGATTTAGGCGCTCAAGAAACAAATATTCAAAACTTAGACACTCAAAAATTAAGTCCTTTAGGTGACACGTTTGAAAGCCAGTTGAGTGAAGATGCTAACAACCCAGACAATCTTCTCGGTATCGGAAATGATGATCTTTGGCAACGCATCAAAAATGGATATGCTATTCCTGACTCATCTTCCGTAATTGTTGCAAAACATGAAGGTTGGTATAGCTCGCGCCCAGATTATGTAAAACGCATGGTTGAACGTAGTCAAAAATACCTATTTCATATTGTAGAAGAAGTCGAAAAACGTGGCATGCCCACAGAAATCGCATTATTACCGATGATTGAAAGTGCCTATAATCCAAAGGCCTATTCGACTAGCAAAGCCTCTGGAATTTGGCAATTCATCCCATCTACAGGTAAACACTTCGGATTAAAACAAAACTGGTGGGTAGACAACCGCCGCAACGTCACGTTCGCTACAGACGCCGCCCTTACCTACTTGCAAAAACTGCATACCATGTTTGGCGCTTGGGATTTAGCACTTGCTGCATACAACGCTGGTGAAGGCACTATTGGCCGCGCAATAGAACGTAATCGTAAATTAGGCCTACCCACAAACTACGAAAGCTTAAAGCTACCTGAGGAAACTAAAAACTACGTCCCCAAACTGCAGGCCATCAAAAACTTAATGACCAACCCCGGCAACTATGGCCTCAATATTCAAACCATTTCCAATACTGCATACTTCACTAAAGTATCGGCTCCCGCACAAATTGATGCACACTTAGCGGCAAAATTAGCTGGTATTAGCGATGAAGAGTTTCTTGCGCTAAACCCAAGCTACAATAGGCCTGTAATTGCCAATGACGGTGAAAAACAAGAACTCTTATTACCCATATTTGCCGCACAAACATTCAGAGAAAATCTAGCCACATATGATAAACCTCTAGTCAGTTGGCAAACCTATTTCGCTAAACGTGGCGAGCGCATGGATCAAATTGCCAGTAAGTTTGGCATTCAAGTTTCACAATTGCGAAATGTGAACGACTTACCAAAACAAAACAAAATGAAGAAAACGGCCACCATTCTTGTACCAAATGGGAATAAGACTGACTTCAACATCTCTAGAGCCATAGCCCAAGCTAACGCAAATCAAGCTACGGTAAATACTGAAAGCACTGACGATGTTAGTACAGAACAAAATTCAGACAACCTCGACTTATCAAGCACGGATAGCAACCTAGCAGAAAATTCTGAAGAAAGTATTGAACCTGCTAACTCTAGAAACGTCACATACAAAGTTAAAAAAGGCGACACCATACATTCCATTGCCAAGAAATTTGCTGTTAGCGCGAAACAAATTAAAGCAAGCAATGGGTTAAAAAGTAACCAAGTGAAAGTTGGGCAAGCCCTGAAGATAGAAAGTGCAAAACAAACAAACAAAACTAACGCAAATAAATCTAAAATAAAAAGCAAAAAAACAGCAACTTCCAAAAATGCAAAAAGCAAAAAATCATCTAAAAACCAAAAAAAGCGCCAATAATCATCTAACCCAATGCTCAGAAATCTAAAATCTAGATTTAAATCACTAACAGCAATCATAGCCATACCATTAACTTTGGTTGCCTGTGGAGACTCAGCATCAAGCAAGCAAGCTCAGAACTCAACCGACTACACTCAACACTATCCTGCAGAAAAAGGTGGCACTCTCATTGACGCAATGACTGGTGAACCTAGCGGACTTATCGCCATGATTGCAGGCGAGTCTGCGGCCTCTGCGATTGCTGGCAATATATTTAACAGCTTGTTGAAATATGACAAAAACTTAGACATCACGGGTGAACTTGCTGAGTCTTGGGATATATCATCCGATCAGAAAACCATCACTTTTCATTTAAAACCGCATTTAAAATGGGCCGATAACCATCCGCTTACCAGTGAAGACGTGCTATTTACTTGGCAAAAAGTAACTGATGAAAAAACACGCACACCTTATGGTTCAGACTTTAAACTAATAACAAAAGCCGAAACGCCTGATACCAACACGTTTCGTGTAACCTATGGTGCACCATACGCACCAGCATTAGACACATGGACTGGTTTACACATCCTACCCAAACACCTGCTTAAAGATCAGGATATCAACACCACAACTTTTGCACGCAATCCTATCGGTAGCCATTACTACAAACTGGATCGCTGGAAAAATGGTCAATACTTAAAGCTTGCGCGGAACCCTAATGCCACACAAGGCCAAGCAAAAATCGACTCATTGCTTTCACGCATCATTCCAGACAAGGCTGCACAGTTTTTAGAGTTAAGTGCTGACAATATTGATTCTATGGGGCTAAACCCTATCCAATACGCAAGAATCTTTCCTGCCAGACCAGACCTTAATAAAAACATTGCGCTCTACAAAGAACTAGGTAATAGCTACACCTATTTGGGTTTTAACCTTAAGCGGAAACCATTTGATGATGTACGTGTGCGCCAAGCAATCAATTATGCCATCGACAAGCAAGAAATCATCGATGGCGTGCTTCTTGGACTAGGTGAACCTGTTGCATCACCTTACAAACCAGGCACTCGCTGGAGTAACCCTGATATTAAACCCTACCCGTACAACCCCAATCGTGCAAAAGAACTGTTAAAAGAAGCCGGTTATGCAGACCACGATGGTGATGGCATTTTAGATAAAGATGGCAAACCTCTCCGCTTTGAAATACTAACCAATCAAAACAAAGAGCGTGAACTGACAGGCGTACTTATTCAACGCCGTTTAAAAGAGATAGGCATAGAAGCCAATATTCGCGTACTTGAATGGGCGAGTTTTTTAGGTCGTTTCATTAAGCCCAAAGAATTTGATGTCGTTGTATTAGGCTGGAGTTTATCTCTAGACCCTGACCAATATAGCATTTGGCATTCTAGCCAGCAGGCACCCGGGCAATTTAACTTTATTAGCTACAGTAACCCACAAGTAGATAGACTATTAGAAGCTGGTAGATTGGAACTTAATCCTGAAAAACGCATGAAAATTTATCATGAATTCTCAAAAATATTGTTAGAGGACAGCCCTATCGTTTATCTCTCAGCAGGTTATGGGCTCTCTGCAATTCACAAACGCGTCCGTGGCATTAGCGACCCCGCGCCACCTGCTGGCATTGGTCACAATACTTACGAATGGTATATTCCAAAAACTTATGCACGTGCAGAAATGAACGAGCATTAATGTAGAAACATCATGATTAAATATCTACTGAAACGCTTTCTATGGATGATTCCTTTGATGGTAGGCATTAGCCTTATCTCATTTTTTATCATGCACTTAGCCCCGGGTGACATCACCACAAGTGAAGCAAGTTTTAACCCAAAAGCCAGCGAAGAATCCAGACAAAAATTACGCGAACTCTACAACTTAGACAAACCCGTCATTGTGCAATATGGCTTGTGGCTAAAGCGCATGGCAACTTTAGATTTTGGCACATCGTTTGCCTCACATCAGCGCCCCGTATTTTGGCAAACACAAGATAAAAATGGAAATGTGACATTGGGCATGATTCAAGAGGCGCTTCCCATCACTTTACTAATTAATGTGCTAAGCCTTATTTTAATCATCGGCATTGCATTACCGCTAGGCGTCATTTCCGCAATCAAACAAAATCAACTTGCAGATCGTACCATCACATTGTTTGTTTTTATTGGCTTCGCTATTCCAGGTTTTTGGGTTGCTTTAATGCTCATGTATTGGACTGGTGTACAACATACGTGGCTGCCAATTTCAGGCTTACAGAACATTGGCCATGAAAACATGACATGGTTAGCCCAAACCTTAGATACGCTTAAACATTTAGTTTTACCCGTCTTTATTTCAGGCATTACTGGCTTAGCGGGCATATCGCTATTCGTGCGCAATGGTATGCTGGAAGTGCTACATCAAGATTACATCACTACTGCACGCTCAAAGGGCTTGAACGAAAATCGTGTGATTTACGGCCATGCACTGCGCAATGCCTTACTCCCACTCATCACCATCTTTGGTTTAAGCATTCCTGGGCTCATCGGTGGCTCAGTCATTGCAGAAAGTATTTTTGCTATACCAGGCATGGGAAAACTGTTTTACGATGCAGTGCTCATGCGTGACTTTCCAGTCATTATGGGCATATTGACTATAGGCGCACTGCTCACACTTATCGGCAATTTATTAGCAGACATTGCCTACGCTTGGGCAGACCCTAGGGTTAGGCGTGGAGTTGTACAATAATGAAAAAAGCATACTCTAATCCTTTAACCATTATTGGGTTTTTAATTATCGCTGGCATATTACTGCTCGCTTTAGTCGCGCCACTCATTGCACCCTATGACCCAAATGCAATTGATGTAAAAGCCATCCTCCTATCACCCTCCAACAACCACTGGATGGGTACCGATGGACTAGGCCGCGATGTATTCTCTCGCATGTTGTATGGGGCACGCATCTCTCTAATGGTAGGGTTTGTTGCTGTAGGTATTGCTACCGCAATTGGCATTGTTTTAGGTGCTATAGCGGGCTTTTACCGCGGCTGGGTTGATACCGTGATCATGCGCACCGTCGATGTCATGCTCTCCATTCCAACTTTCTTTCTAATTTTAGCTGTAATTGCTTTTTTAACACCGTCCATATGGAACATCATGATTGTCATCGGACTCACTTCATGGATGGGTGTAACACGATTAGTACGTGCAGAGTTTTTGAGCTTACGTAACCGAGAATTCGTACTGGCAGCACAAACATTAGGTGCCAAAGATGCACGACTCATTTTCACTCATTTATTACCTAATAGCTTAACACCTATTATTGTCAGCTCCATTCTCGGCATTGCCAGTGCCGTGCTTGTAGAGTCCGGCTTAAGCTTTTTAGGCCTAGGCGTACAAGCACCACAAGCCTCTTGGGGCAACATCCTAACAGATGGCAAAGAATACATTCAATTCGCTTGGTGGCTGTCTCTATTCCCAGGCCTTGCCATATTGATGACGGTGTTAGGGTATAATCTGCTTGGGGACGGATTGCGCGATGCGTACAATCCCAGAACAAGTAAATAGAACATGCAAATAAAAATTAGGAACTAGATCATGGGATTCTTAGCAGGCAAAAAAATATTAATCGCTGGTTTATTAAGCAACCGTTCAATCGCTTACGGCATTGCCGCTGCAATGAAACGCGAAGGTGCTGAGCTCGCATTTACTTATCAAGTAGAAAAGCATAAAGACCGTGTAGCCAAATTAGCTGCTGACTTTGACTCTCAACTTGTTTTTCATTGCGATGTTGCAGATGACAACCTCATAAATAATCTATTTGTAGACTTAGCCAAAGTTTGGGATGGTCTTGATTCTGTAGTACATTCGATTGCATTCGTGCCTAAAGACGCATTAGATGGAGATTACTTGGAGAAAGTCACTCGTGAAAACTTTCGTATTGCGCATGACATCAGTTCATATAGCTTTGCTGCAATGGCTAAAGCCGCATTGCCAATGATGCTTGGTCGCAACGGCAGTCTGTTAACCTTAAGCTACTTAGGTGCCGAACGCACCATGCCTAACTACAACGTGATGGGCTTAGCTAAAGCCAGCCTAGAAGCAAACGTACGCTATATGGCACAAAGTTTAGGTCCTAAAGGCATCCGTGTAAATGCTGTTTCTGCTGGTCCAATTAAAACACTGGCTGCTTCTGGTATTGGTGACTTCGACAAAATGATAGGCTTTAATGAAAAACACGCGGCTTTACGTCGTAATGTCACCATCGAAGAAGTGGGTAACGCTTCAGCATTCTTATGCAGTGATTTAGCTTCTGGCATTACAGGTGAAATCACTTACGTTGACGGCGGTATGAATATCACTGCTGCTGGCGTGATTGAATAATTATTCAACTAGCCACAAGCAATCAAGTAAAAGGCACTCTAATGGTGCCTTTTATTACAATGTTAGCTAGTTATTTAATGTGATAAAAAGTGAATCCTCATGGAATTTGAATTTTGGTGGTTGTTAGCACTACCCTTATTTTTCAGCTTAGGCTGGTTAGCTGCTCGCGTTGACCTCAAGCAATTACTAGCCGAATCGACTGCTCTGCCTGCGGCTTATTTTAGAGGCTTAAACTTTCTTATCACCAATCAGCATGACAAAGCGATTGAAGCATTTTCAGAAGCTGTTCAAGCCAATACAGACTCACTAGAACTCCATTTTGCATTAGGTAGTTTATTCAGAAAGCGCGGCGAAGTTGACCGCGCAATTCATCTACACTTAAATCTTCTTGAAAAAAAAGAATTAGAACCACAACAGAAACTTGCTGTTACAGCTGAACTGGCTCAAGACTATCTGAAAGCCGGCTTACTTGATCGTGCAGAAGAACTTTTTGAATCACTTAATGACGATCGCTACCGCCAACCAGCCTTACGCGCCCTACTTGAGATTTACGTACGTGAACGTGAATGGGAACGTGCTATTAAAGCGGCCACTGAACTGGAAAGACTCTCTGGCGTACCATTCAGAGTAGAAATTTCACATTACTACTGCGAAATGGCTGTTAAATCCAAATTAGCTAATGATGCTCATACCGCTAGATTTGAGTTAGAACAAGCACTTAATGCCAATAAAAACTGTGTACGCGCTAATGTATTGCTTGGGGATTTAGAAGTAGAAAACGAAGATCATAAAGCCGCCATTTCGATTTGGAAACATATTGAATTTCAAAAACCAGAATATCTCGGTCTTATTGCTCCAAAGCTACTCAATAGCTACCGCGCCTTAAATCAAACTCAAGAAGGCTTAAATTTACTTCAAGGCTACTTACAAACATATCGCTTGAACTCACTGCTTAACGTGTTGTTTGAAGCGACCCTAAAAGAAGAAGGCGCGACTAGCGCTGCAAAACTTGCTCGAACCGAACTCATTAAAAAACCTAGCTTGAGCACTCTGGATCAACTATTGCAAGCACGAGCAATCGAAGAAACCAATATTCAAGGTACAAACCCATCATACAAAGCAATAGAGCATCAAGACACGCAATTGATGCAACAAGCAGTGCGCCATGCTATAGGCTACAAAACAGCCTACTATTGCGAGCAATGTGGCTTTAAAGCAAAGTACCATCACTGGCAATGCCCTGCCTGCAACGCATGGGAAGCATTACCTGCCGAGCCCGTCACTATTTAACTAGCAATAAATTAACATGACTAATCCAAATAACTTACACGACCCAAAAATAGTAGTTGCTCTCGATTATGCTGACTCAAAAAGTGCAATGCAACTGGTTAATCAACTAGACCCTGCACTATGTCGCCTAAAAATAGGTAAAGAGTTATTTACTGCAACAGGGCCAGACTTTGTAACTCAACTTGCCCGTGCAAATTTTGGTGTGTTTTTAGACTTGAAGTTTCACGACATTCCCAACACAGTTGCAAAAGCTTGTACTGCAGCCAGCAATTTAGGCGTGTGGATGTTAAATGTGCATGCCAGTGGTGGTTTAGAGATGATGCAAGCGGCACGTCAGGCAGTAAACAACACATCAAACAAACCGCTACTTATTGCAGTCACAGTGCTCACCAGCATGAATCAGCAAGCTTTAAGCCTCATTGGAATTCAAACACCATTGGCTACACATGTGCTGAACCTTGCAACCCTCACCAAGCAAGCTGAGTTAGATGGTGTTGTATGTTCAGCGCAGGAAGCAAGCATGCTACGCAATCAATTAGGCAATGATTTTTGCTTAGTCACGCCAGGCATACGTCCTGCCAACGCCAGCCAAGATGATCAATCTCGAGTTGTCACACCAAAAGAAGCTCTCGCTTATGGCTCTAGTTATTTGGTGATCGGTAGACCCATTACTAAAGCAGAAAACCCCCTTAAAGCTTTAGAGGCCATTTATGCTGAGTGCTTGCAAAAGGACTAAGTTCAACAACTGCTAGAAAAACCTAGCTATGCTCCACGCACCATAGACAAGACTTGTGAAACATCTAGCGTACTTGCCTTCTGTTGGATTTGAGGTAGATATTGCGTTTGTAATTGCTTTGCTGGCCCAAGTAGATTTTGGAATGTGTCGCTTAAAATGCTGCTATTCATCACTCGCCCCCCTGCATAATATCGTTTAGCGACCTGCCCTAGTGCATAAGTCGTAGCAAAAGAAAAAGCTACACCAGTGGCAGCACTACCAATCTTACCAACAGCCTTACCGGCCATTTTACCTAACAATCCGCCTAGCAGTTTCCGGCCAAACTGCTCAATATACTGTGAGGTTAGACCAACACCAGCGGCAGCAATGAACTCCTTGATATGTCCTGTATCAAGTTCAACTCCATGCGCTTTGCCAATTCGGTATACCATTTTAATTTGAATTGGAATAATAGCCATAGAAGCCCAAGATTCTGGCAATAGTTCCAAGGCACCATTAAGAATTGAATAATTTAAAATGGACTTATCAAGCTCAACATCTGAAACGTTTGCAACAGCAGCAACAACCGGTTGATTCGAGACTTTATCAGACGGTGAAAGAGTTACAGTGCTAGAAATAACAGATGTGTCATCAATCAACTCAGCAAGCCCTCCAGCCTCATGCTCTACTTGTTTGATTTGTTCAGCACTTAGGCCAAGTACCACTTTAAGCTCATCTAAAAAGCGTCGTTCACTTGATGTTTGCATCCCATCCGCATCACAAACACACACTGCCATCTCATAGGCTAGTTGGCGGTGACTTTGGTCATTAAGTAATTTTGCCGCACTATCCACACTTACACGTTTTAGCAATACATCCTGGTATAGCTTAGCAATATCTTGAGTACCGATTTCGCTGCCAAGGGATTCTGCTATCTGACGAATTTGCTCTCGTTCGGTATCATGTTTTTTGCCGTCCGCAAAGGCAGCAAATAAAGCAATGATGAGAATTGCTTTTTGTTGTTCGTGGTTCATATACTAAGTTTTATCCTTTTACACTTTTAGTAATCAAAAGGAACAATTTAATGGAAAGCTTACGCATCTCGTCTAGCAACAACACACTTGAAGCTGCCAATGTGGCCCAAAGCCAGTCTTCATGCCGTAAATCTGTAGTGCCGAAAATGAGCTGTGCAGGCTGCCAATGAACAGCAATGACTTGCAAGGCAATAACGCTTGCTAATGCCATCCATAATTTTCCATTCCTGATGAAATTAACATTGAAAGCACTATCATGTTCTGAGCGGGCGTTAAATACATTAAAAAACTGAAACAACACGAACGTAGTGAAAGCAAGTGTTAGCGCATAACTTGGGCTCTGTGTATTTAATCCGTATTGAAACATCATCAATGTGCCAACCATCATAGTTGTTCCATATAATCCAATGCGAGCGAGTCTTGACAAGGTTAATATTTGTTCTGATTGCCGACGTGGCTTATCAAACATAATGCCCGGTCTAGCTGGCTCAATGCCAAGCGTCATGGCGGGAGGACCATCCATGATGATATTGATCCACAACAACTGAATTGCGGTAAATGGTGCTGCCATCCCCATCAAACTTGCGACTAATACAGTAAGAATAGCGCCTATGTTAGTAGAAAGTTGAAATCGTACAAACTTGATAATATTGTCGTACACCACGCGACCTTCTTCAACCGCCCTGACTATGGTAGCAAAATTATCGTCTGTCAAAACTAGAGTAGCTGCTTCCTTCGTCACGGCAGAGCCAGTAATGCCCATTGCCACACCAATGTCCGCAGCTTTCAATGCTGGCGCATCGTTAACACCATCACCCGTCATCGCAGTGATATGACCGTCTGCACGAAGCGCATTAACAATTTTGACCTTATGTTCAGGTGATACGCGGGCAAATATACCGATATCATCAATGCGTTTTGTCAGTTCTGCATCACTCATTTGGTTCAGTTCCGCGCCACTCACCACCTCACCTTCCAACCCAAGTTCACGCCCAATGGCGGCCGCAGTCATTTTGTGGTCGCCAGTAATCATCTTGACGCGAATGCCTGCCTGCTTACAATGAAGAATCGCCTGTTTCGCCTCAGCACGTGGCGGATCCATCAAACCAGCTAACCCAAGAAAAGTCCAATCAGCGCTCCACGTCATCAGGTCTCCCGCTGGATCAAAATCACGTGCAGGGATTACCCGTCGAGCAACTGCCAGCACACGCAAAGCTTGGCTTGCAAGATGTGTATTTTCAGCTTCAATTTTCTGCAGAATCTCGGCAGTCATCGCCAATTCGCCTGACTCACTTAAGAGCTTACTGGCCTTCGCCAACAGCACATCGGGCGCACCTTTGATGAACATCTCAACCACCTCGCCAGCATGATGGAATGTCGCCATATACTTATGAGTAGAATCAAAAGAAATTTCTGCTATGCGTGGCTGCTCTTCTTGTTCATACTCTGGGTTTAACTTACCCTTTTGTGCAAGAACCCATAACGCACCCTCAGTAGGGTCGCCAATCAGTTGGCCATCGCGAACGCAGGAATCAGTGCAGACAGTCATTGGCAAAAGAAATTCGCGTAAATAACGGATAGGATGTTCAAACTGTATTTCACCCTGAGGTGAATACCCTTCACCGCTCACAGAAAAACGGCTTCCCGCAACCCAGCCAGCACGCGCTGTCATTTGGTTCATCGTCAGCGTTCCAGTCTTGTCAGAACAAATCACAGAAGTGGAGCCCAGCGTTTCAACGGCAGAAAGTTTTTTCAGAATTGCTCGGTTTTTAGCCATGCGCCACATACCAATCGCAAGCGTGACCGTCACTACTGCAGGCAAACCCTCTGGTATAGCAGCAACAGCTAATGCAACCGCTTTCATTGCAGCCTCTGCCCAAGGTAGACCGCGTAAAAAATCGAGAGCAAAAATAAGCATTACCATTACGCTGGCGATAATGGCGAGTTTTTTAGCTAAAGTGTCGAGCTGCTTTTGCATGGGCGTTGCACTTTCTTCTGCCGTGGCAATCATGCCAGCCAGCTTGCCCATTTCGGTATGCATACCAGTGGTAGTAACCAACAACTCGGCACGACCTCGCGTTAGCACTGTGTTCATGTACAGCAAGTTGAGTCGGTCGCCAAGAGGAATGTCAACCTGCTCTATCGCAGCAACTGACTTACCCACGGCATGAGACTCACCAGTTAATGCGGCTTCCTCCACTTCAAGATTGTGTGCTGCCATAAGCCGCCCATCGGCAGGAATACGGTCACCCGCTTCCAACAACACAACATCCCCAGGAACAATCAGCATGGCATCTAGTTCGATTACCTGACCATCACGCCTTACGCGTGCACGCTCAGCGAGCATGCCTTTCAAAGCTGCTAAAGTGCGTTCGGCACGATACTCCTGATAAAAACCTAGAGCAGCATTAAACAAAACAACAATTAGAATCACTGCGGCATCTTTCAAATCACCAATAGCCCAAGCCAGTATCGAAGCAAACAGTAAAACGATTACCAGAAAGTTTTTGAATTGATCAAAAAATTTGAGCCAGATTGAACGTGGTGCAGCTTCAATTAACCTGTTTTTGCCACACTGAAGCAACCGCAAGTTAGCCTCGAATCCGCTCAGGCCACTCGCGACATTAACGTCCAAGTCCATAGCAATGGCTTTGACCGGCAGAGTGTGCCAGTGTCGAGGTTGATTATAGGTATGATAATCCATGCTGAAATTAAATCCGTGCGTTAAAAATATAAAGTGCTCCAAAAAGCTGAAAGTACTTCATTTTATTTCTCTCATTTAAACTGAATCTATGAGCTGCTTCGTAATGCTGCAATCCGTTCATCTAAACTCGGATGCGTAGTGAATAGCCTTTTCAAACCACTCGCTCCACCACCAGAAATTCCAGAAGCCGCCATTTGTTTAGGCAATGCTGAAGGCTCATGCTCAGCCTGCAAACGCTCTAATGCGGCAATCATCTTTTTTCTACTCGATAATTTAGCAGCACCAGCATCTGCACGAAATTCACGTTGGCGCGAAAACCACATCACGATAATTGATGCTAATACGCCCAAGACCAACTCAGCCACAATCATGGTGACAAAGAAAGCAGGCCCTGTGCCTTTTTCAGTTTTAAATATAAGCTTATCAACCGCGTAACCAATCACACGCGATAAGAACATCACGAACGTATTCACTACCCCTTGAATCAGGGTGAGAGTGACCATATCACCATTGGCAACATGAGAAACCTCATGCGCTAATACCGCCTCAGCTTCATCTTTACTCATTTTACTGAGCAAACCACTAGAGACGGCCACTAGCGAACTATTTTTGGTCATACCAGTTGCAAAAGCATTGACTTCTGGAGATTCGAATATCGCAACTTCTGGCATTTTAATGCCAACCATATCCGCCTGAGCTCTCACTGTTTTAATTAACCAAAGTTCAGTTGGGGTTTTCGCATCTTCAATGACTACCGCACCAGACATACGCTTGGCAGACCATTTAGACATAGCTAAAGAAATAAACGCCCCGCCAAAGCCCATAATTGCAGCAAAAAATAATAGATTCTTAAGGTCTAGGCCATTAGCATTAAGATAAGGCTCTACACCCAATATGCGCATGGTGACTGAAAGCACCAACATAATTGCAATATTTGTGGCTAAAAAATAAAAAATGCGTTTCACATTAACTCCTATGGATACTCAAAAAAATTAGCATACATAATAGGTGAATCAACCCTACTAATCCGCTCATTGCTACTCATAATTTTTCATTATCTTCAATTGTTGAATTCAAATTTATTAATCGTCGCAACCTAGCTTATCTTATAACTTTAAGTGTCATCCACTTTATTGAACATATTTGACATTACGTGAACTTTACAGTCAGAATATACTTCTAACAATCATATAAAAATTCAATAATACTTCTAATTTTTAGATGTGTTCTAGTTAAAGGATCTATTATGAAAAACTTGAACTATAACCACTTAAGATATTTTTGGATGGTAGGAAAAACCGGCAGTATTGCTCGAGCTAGTGAGCAATTATATTTATCTCCTCAATCAATAAGCGTCCAGTTAGGTGATTTGGAGAATAGTCTTGGTGTGCAACTTTTACGTAAAATAGGACGCGGTCTTGAGCTAACCGATATGGGACGAAGAGTATTTAGCTATGCAGATGAAATATTTTCTCTTGGCAATGAGTTGCTAGAGGTTACTCAAAATCAAGAAATCAGAAAGAGCATCCCGTTTCGTATTGGCATTACAGATTCCGTGCCAAAATCAGTAGCATATCGTGTAATAGAGCCCGTATTACATATTGATGAGTCTATCCGTTTAATCTGTAAGGAAGGGAAAATGGCTGATTTACTCGCAGAAATGTCTGTTAATCATCTTGACTTAGTCATAGCCGATCGCCCAATGCCTTCCAATCTTAATGTGCGCGCCTACAATCATTTACTAGGAGAAAGTGCGCTCGCAATCTTTGCCTCTAAAAACTTGCTTTCAAAACATCAGGAAATGCCATTTCCCGATCTTTTGCATAATGGACCATTTCTTATGCAAGGCGAAGATTTTGCTTTTCAGAAAAAACTCCTTGCATGGATGGAGTCCAATAAAATATATCCAAATATCATCGGAGAGTTTGACGACAGCGCATTACTTAAGTCTTTTGGGCAGGCTGGCGCAGGATTCTTTGCTAGTCCAGAAGCTATCGCTGACGACATATGCCGACAGTATGAAGTTGAGAAGATTGGCAACATAGATGCCGTTACCGAGCAACTCTATGCAATTACAACTGAGCGTCGCTTAACTCACCCTGCAGTAATTTCTATTGTAAAAGCTACCGCGCAGGTTTTTACAGCTTAGCCTTACAAAACAATAGCCCCGCGAGCGGGGCTATTGTTTAAGAATTAACTCGTTAGAAATCTTTACTTAGCTTTAGCCTTAGGGTCAGCAACAGCTGGTTTTGTTGGTGCAGTTGGCTTAGTTGTTACAGCTGGTTTAGCGGCTGTAGCAGGTACTGCTTTAACGGGTGCAGCAGGCGCGACTGCCGAAACCTTGCCGCCAACAGAAACGTCTTTACGCAGATTTTTTAAAGTTACCGCACCAATACCCTCAACATTTTCAAGTTCATCAACTGATTTGAACCCTTTATTTTTATTTCTATATTCAATAATTGCTTTGGCTTTGGCTGGCCCAATACCTTTCAACCCCTCCAACTCGGTTTGAGTTGCTGTATTCAAGTTGACCGCAGCAAAAGCGCTTAAGCTAAAAAATAAAAAAGTAAGTGCTGCAAACAACATTTTCTTCATTTTATTCTCCGTATTTAATAACCTACAATTAGATAAAAAATTGTTTAAATGAACCAACAATCGATAATCATCATAGCTCAAGTTATCAATGCTGCACAAACATATTGTTGCGATTGCAAATAACTATAACAATAAAAAACGCCCATTAATTTAATGGGCGTTTTATTTAACCAACTGCTTCTTCACTAGGCTTGTCTTGATAGATCAGTATCGGTGGAGTTTCACCTTTTATGACCCCTTCATCAACTACGACCTTGCTCAAATTTTCCAATGAGGGCAACTCATACATTATTTCAAGCAAAGCATGCTCCATAATTGAACGCAATCCACGTGCACCAGTTTTACGTTCTAGGGCTTTTTTAGCGATTAGTAGCAATGCAGACTCTCTAAACTCTAAGTCAACACCTTCCATTTTGAAGAGCTTAATATATTGCTTAGTCAGCGCATTTTTTGGCTCAGTCAAAATGGTCATCAACGCCGCTTCATCTAAAGATTCAAGCGTAGCAACCACAGGCAATCGACCGATAAACTCAGGTATTAAACCAAATTTAATTAGATCTTCCGGCTCAACATCACGCAGTATTTCACCTACCGCACGTGCATCCTCTTTACTCTTCACCTGCGCACCGAATCCAATACCACCTTTTTCAGAGCGTAAACGAATCACCTTTTCCAATCCATCAAATGCACCACCACAAATAAACAGAATATTAGTGGTATCTAACTGCACAAACTCTTGGTTTGGATGTTTTCGACCACCTTGTGGAGGAATAGAAGCAACGGTGCCTTCAATCAGTTTAAGCAATGCCTGTTGCACGCCTTCACCAGAAACATCGCGAGTGATAGAGGCATTTTCTGACTTACGTGAAATTTTATCCACTTCATCAATATAAACAATGCCGCGTTTTGCTTTCTCTGTATCGTAATCACACTTTTGCAGCAACTTCTGCATAATGTTTTCAACGTCTTCACCTACATAACCTGCTTCAGTTAAGGTCGTTGCATCAGCCATAACAAAAGGTACGTCAAGCAATCTAGCTAATGTCTGTGCAAGCAATGTTTTACCCGACCCTGTTGGACCTATCAGCAAGATATTGCTTTTAGCAATTTCGACTTCGTCTTTTTGACCACCGTCTGCTAAATTATTGTGACCTAAACGTTTGTAGTGGTTGTAAACAGCAACTGCCAAATTTTTCTTGGCGTGCGTTTGCCCAATCACATACTGATCCAGAATTTTACAAATCTCTTGAGGAGTTGGCAGGCTGTTTTCTGTTGATTTCAAACCATCAGTGTTTTGAATTTCTTCTTTAATGATGTCGTTGCACAAATCAACGCACTCATTACAGATAAACACAGATGGTCCGGCAATGAGTTTTTTAACTTCATGCTGGCTTTTGCCACAAAATGAACAATAAAGTAATTTACCGTCTTCGGCTTTAGTCGCCATCGCTTAATTCCTATAAACCGTAAAGTGAATGCTTAAATACTGTGCCTACAGGCGTTAATTACTATTCTGCTTCGGAGCGATTAGCAATCACTTTATCAATCATGCCATACGCAACTGATTGCTCAGCACTCATAAAGTTATCGCGCTCAGTATCACGATCAATTTCATCTGAAGTTCTACCAGTATGATGCGCTAAGATATCATTAAGTTTCTGACGCAAATACAAAATTTCTTTTGCGTGAATTTCAATATCACTTGACTGACCTTGAAAACCGCCGGATGGCTGGTGAATCATGACACGGGAGTTTGGCAAACTGAATCGCTTACCTTTAGCCCCTGCTGCCAACAAGAATGCACCCATACTTGCCGCTTGGCCAATACACAATGTGCTTACATCTGGCTTAATGAACTGCATAGTATCGTAAATTGACATCCCTGCAGTCACTGAACCACCTGGTGAGTTGATATAAAGAGAAATGTCTTTATCTGGATTTTCCGCTTCTAAAAACAAGAGTTGTGCGACAACCAAGTTAGCAGACATATCATTGACTGGACCAACCAAAAAGATGACGCGCTCTTTAAGTAAGCGTGAGTAAATATCATAAGAACGTTCGCCACGGCCGCTTTGCTCAATCACCATTGGGATGTATCCCAAGTTTTTTGGATCCCAATCTTGCTGTGCTAACGGCTGTTGCATTGTGTTCATCTAAGCATTTCCCATCAAATCGTCAAATTTAACTTTTTTATCTACTACTTTAGCTTGAGACAACACCCAACTCACAGCATTCTCTTCTGTAGCTAAAGCTGAAGGCTCATCTAAACGTTTAGGGTCGGCGTAATACCAAGTAACAACATCTGAAGGACGCTCGAAACTTTGAGAGAACACATCAACCATTGCACGGATTTGATCTGCATTAGCATGCAAGCCGTTAGTGTTAATTAACTCACCTAAAATTAAACGCAACTTAGTACTACGTTTAGCTTGGTCTTCAAACATTGTTGGCTCTAGCTTAATGTTACTTAAATCAGCGCCGCGTTGTTTAAGATTTTGTGCAGTAGTTTCCATCATGCGGTTGATTTCTGTACCCAATAAAACACGTGGTATTTCAAAATCTGCATTATCAACTAATGCTTGGAATACTTGTTCTTTTAACTTAGCAGCTACACGTTTAGCAACTTCTTGATCAAGGCTTTCTTTAATTTCAGCCTTCATTTTCTCAACATCACCATCCTCAATGCCTAAATTCTTCGCAAACTCTGCATCAATTTCAGGATATTTAGGTTGAGATACGCTTACGTAAGTTACATCATAGCCCACTGTTTTCCCAGCCAATTGCTCTGGGTTATGGTCAGCAGGATAAGTAATGTCGAATTGTTTAGAGCTACCAGCTTTACCGCCGGTCAAATTCTCATCAAATGATGCAACACGGCCAGCATCACCTAAAACTAAATCAATACCTGTATCGCCTGTAGACTCTACTTCTTTACCATCAATAGAAGCTTTAAGTGTGACATTAATACGATCACCTTTTTTCGCCGCACGTTTTACTGGTTCATAATTCACGCGTTGCTTCACCAAAACGTCTAAAGTTTTCGCAACGTCAGCTGCGCTTACCTCAATAACAGGACGCTCAATTTTTACTTTAGATAAGTCACCTACAGTGACTTCTGGAAAAACTTCGAATGTAGCTGTGTACTCTAAAACACCTGTAGCCGCATCAAATGGCTTATGTTCAATATTAGGAAAGCCAGCAACACGTAACTTATTCTCATCAACAGCATTACCAAAACTACTCTCAACCGCACCAGAATAAACTTCATCACGCACCTGATCACCATAATGCTGGTTTACTAAACCCATCGGCGCTTTGCCTGGTCTAAAACCAGCAAATTTTGCAGTACGCGATATTTGACTTAAGCGCTGTTTGATTTGTGCCTCAAGAGGCTGAAGAGGAACCGTAATGGTCATACGGCGCTCAAGTTTACCGATAGTTTCGACATTCAAGGCCATGCTGTAATTCCTAAGTTTTAAATGCAGACTGTGAATAGACTTTTATCACAGGCGCTTTTTAGTAATAGTTGGTGCGAAAGGAGAGACTCGAACTCTCACGCCTTACGGCGCTGGAACCTAAATCCAGTGCGTCTACCAATTCCGCCACTCTCGCTGGTAGTTGTACGACGCAAAAACACCTCGTCGTTCAGAATTTGCTATTGTATCTCAACTACTCATGACGAGAAAAGACAAAAATAAAAAAAATACATTTAGACATAAAATCAAAAGCTAAACATCATTTACAACAAATGAATATATGGCTTAGTAGATAACGCTTATGAGAAAATGGTGGTAATCTTTTAATCAGTACAATTAACTTAACAATTTTAAAAGTGTTTACCATATGCAAAATACCATACATCAAAATGAAATCAACATGCTCCGCACCGAGCTAGAACTTTTAATGCGCGAACGACAAGCTTTACTTAGGGTAACTGGCATTGCGGCTGGCCTGATTGCTGAAATGAATAGCCATGACCTACCCATCGCCACAGTAGAAGCTGCCGATCTTTTATCTACAACCATCAATAAGTTAAGTGATGAAACATTACAAGATGCACTAAGTGCGGTTCACGCTGAAATTATTGATTAATCATCCTAAAACAAGTCAGCATTTTGACAGCCCGCATTAAATCAACCATTACGCTTTTATTTAGGATGGCGTTTGCTATCAGCTTGCCCGCTTTAGTAACTGCCTGTAGTTTTCAACAATACAATCCCAAGGCTCTTGATACGGCAGCTATTACACAGAAAATTGAGCTTAAAAACCCTAAAGGAGAGAAATTTAACCAGTTTTTGCTTAATAATGGTTACACAACTGATCAGTTGCCGCTCCAGATATTTGGTCTTAAAGAGCTCACATATTGCGCACTATTCTTTCACCCCAACTTAGACACCGTTCGCAGTCAATGGCATAGCGCAGAGTTAGCCGAAAGTGCTACTGCCGAAAGAGCACCACCCACAATCAATGGCCATTTCGCACGTAGCAACCAAGCCAATAATGACATTAGTCCTTATGCTTTTGGTCTAAGTATTGACATTCCACTAGACATTAATAATAAACGCGAAATTCGCATCGAAAATGCAAAACACTTGTCACAGGCAGCAAAATTGGAAATTGCGCAAACAGCCTGGGAGTTGCGCAATCAAGTCGCAAAAACACTACATGAACATCAACTTAACCAACAGCACATCAAGATACTTTTAGCAGAACAACAAATTCGCCAAGATATTGTAGATATTTATCAAAAGCGCGTGAATTTAGGTGTAGCTTCAAACGTTGAATTAAGTCTCGCCAAACTGCAATTGGAATCCACCAGAACAGAACTCAACACTTGGCAAAAGAATCATTTAATTACTCAATCTAAATTATCAGGAAATTTAGGTTTGTCTTTAGTTCAAGTGAGTGCTATTAAATTAGAAGAGGATTCACCCTATAAGCTTTCACAACATACTACTATTGATGCATCTGAACTACAAAAAAATGCCTTACTAAACCGCATCGACCTACGCATTGCATTAGAACGCTACGCAGCCAGCGAAGCTAAACTGAAATTAGAAATCGCCAAACAATATCCAGATATTACTATTAGTCCTGGTTATGTCTATGAGTTTGGAGACAAAATTTGGTCTTTAGGCATATCAAGTTTATTAAGCTTACTCAATAAAAATAAAATCGCTATTGCCGAAGCGACTCAACTCCGCGAAGTAGAAGCTACTCAATTTGAGGCATTACAATCCAAAGTAATTTCCGAAACTGACCTTGCAATATCTTCAGTAGCGCAAGCGCAAGAGTCTCTACAAAATCAGCAAGTATTATTAACACAACAAAAACGTAAGTTAGAGCGCTTGCAACGTCAATTAAAGTCTGGAGAGATTAACCGTTTAGAGTATAGCTACAGCAAGCTAGAACAAACCTCTGCAGAAAAAAATGTGGCTCTCGCAGAATATCAGCTACAGACAACGATTAACAACTTAGAGAACGCCGTGCAACAGCCCTTGTTTTCTGAAAATAACTTAAATACAGAACAACTCAAACCCATGGAATAAAGCACAAGTAGTTTGATGCTGACACATAAAACATTGCGAAAAATGGAATAAATCAATGAACCGTAAACTCACCATTATCATCGCCGTACAAGCCTTTCTCATTATCGTTTTGTTTTGGGTATTAGTATTCTATGGAAAGGATGAATACGATGCCTTAACTCAAGAATCCGAAGAAGCAATAGAAACGCCTCAACGTGTTAATGCTGAATCTGGCTTAACGATTATTACTGTAAACACAGCAACACAAAATCAAAGTGAAATCAAAACAACTGCACTTAAAGCCAGTTCACACCAAGCCAGCTTAAGTAGCTATGGCACTGTCATCAGCATAGACAATCTCACGGAGCTACGCACACGCTATTTAGCCGCAAAAACTGAGGCCAACGTTATACGCACAACATTGAGCCATAAGAGAACCGAATATAATCGATTATATGAACTCAATCTTGATGACAAAAACATCTCCGACAAAACTGTTGCTGTAGCACAGGCAGCAATTCAAGAAGACGAAGCCAAAATCGCTGCTACAGAATCAGCCGCAAAGAATATTGAAGACAGCATGCGCCAAATTTGGGGTGACGTACTTTCCAAACATGCTACAAACCAAACAAGTAGCACGTTATTGCAAAGTTTTATTACCGCAAAAAGCGTTCTGATTCAAACCACTCTGCCTTTCGACTCAGCTGAGCCTAAAGCGAATAGTACGATTATTGTTTCCCCTATAGCTTCACCATCACACACTGTACAGGCTAACTATATTTCACGAGCCCCCACTAGTAATGCAACCATTGCGGGTAAAACATATTTCTACCATGCCTCAAGCGAAGCTCTACGCGCAGGCATGCAAATTAAAATACAAAGCAAACAAGCAGAAAATGTCAGTGGCGTGATTATTCCCAACAGTGCTGTAATTTGGTATGGGGGTAAACCATGGGTCTACCGCCAATTAGCTCATGACCAATTTAGCCGCTTACCAATCAATACTGACACTGAAGTGGATAATGGCTGGTTTTATCAAGGCGCGCTCAAACCGAATGACAAAGTCGTGACTAGTGGCCCACAGCTTTTGTTGTCTGAAGAGTTTAAATCTCAAATCACGAACGAGAACGAGGATTAAAGCATTATGATGTCTGCTTTAGTACGTTTTTCCATTCGCTTTAGTGGCGTCATTATTGGCCTTGCAAGCTTAGTAGTACTCTATGGTTTATATAGCTTAACCCGTAGCAATTTAGATGTTTTCCCTGAATTTTCACCCACACAAATTATTATTCAGACCGAATCCCCTGGCTTGTCTGCGGAGCTAGTTGAATCATTGGTGAGTCAACCCATAGAGACTAGCATCGCAGGAACAGTAGGCATTGAAAACATGCGATCGCAATCAATCCCTGGCCTTTCGATTGTGACCGTAATTTTTGATGAAAGCACAGACATTTATCGCAACAGGCAAGTTGTTGCAGAACGTTTAGCCACACTCAGCAACCAATTCCCTCAAGGCATCACCCCTAATATCACCCCACTTACGTCTTCAGCCAGTACAGTGTTAGGAGTCGGGCTTACCTCTAAAACACGCAGCCTAACCGACTTACGCACCATCGTTGATTGGACTATTGTGCCTCACCTACTTGCCATTCCTGGTGTAGCTGACGTTAATGTTTTTGGTGGCAAGATTCGCCAATTTCAAATTCAGGTAGACCCTGAAAAAATGATTCAATACGGCCTATCACTCACCCAAATTGAGGAGGCTGTAAAAAAGTCTACTGGTGTTCGCGGCAATGGTTTTATTGAAAACAAAAATCAGCGCATCGTCATTAATACCGAAGGGCAATCCACAAGCCCAGAAAAACTAGCACTCGCTACACTGCTCCATAAAAATGGCCAAACCATTAAATTGGGTGATATCGGCAAAGTCGTTACTGGTGAAGCGCCTTCAATTAGTGCTGCCGCCATTAACGAAGAAACTGGTGTTTATTTATCTGTACAAGGTCAACTTGGTGCAAATACCTACAAAGTCACACAAGATATAGAGAAAGCACTGCAAGAACTAAAGCCCAGCTTACAAGCTGAAGCTGTAACACTGCATGAAGGCCTGTTTAGACCTGCAAACTTTATTGATGTAGCAATTAAGGGTGTGCGCACTGACATTCTCATCGGCTCTGTTTTAGTGATTGCCGTACTATTTCTGTTCTTATTCAACGTACGCACCGCATTTATTTCTGCTACAGCCATCCCACTATCTTTGCTCACAGCAATTGTCGTCATGAGCTACTTTAATATTGGGCTCAACATTATGGTATTGGGTGGTTTAGCTATTGCTTTAGGTGAGGTAGTTGATGACGCCATTATTGATACTGAAAATATTTTCAGGCGTCTGCGTGAAAATCGATTACTTGCCCAACCAATCCCTAACTACCAAGTGGTATTCAACGCCTCTATGGAGGTGCGTAGCTCAGTAGTATATGCCACGATTATTGTCGCCCTAGTTTTCATGCCATTACTCACGTTGGGTGGCGTTGCAGGTAAATTGTTCGCTCCTCTCGGCTTTGCTTATATTGCTGCAATCATGGCCTCATTAGTTGTTGCACTAACACTTACACCAGCCTTGTGTTATTTACTTTTAGGTAACACAAAACTTGAGTCAGAAGATTCACCAATGATACGCATCATAAAAAAATGGTATGTAAGTGCACTCTACAAAATAGAAAAAAGATATCAAATGGTCATTGCCATCAGCTTTATGATCATTGCACTAGGTCTTGGGCTTTTACCGCTATTCAAAAGCCAATTTATACCCGCACTGCATGAAGGCCACTACATTATGCACATGACCGCTGTGCCTGGCACTTCTGAGCAGGAATCCTTACACATAGGTAAAAAGGTTTCTGCAATCATTCGTCAAATTGACGGTGTGAAGTCCGTAACGCAATGGGTAGGCCGTGCTCAAAATGGCGCCGATACCTTCGGCACACATTACAGTGAATTTGAAATTGAAATTGGTGCCATATCTGGCGAAGAACAACGCCGAATACTCAACAACATACGTGAAGAGCTTGCTGGTGAAGAAATTGATGATGATCATGATGGCAAAGCTGAAGCGGGCTTTGTAGGCGTTAATTTTGCCATCAATACATTTCTAACCGAACGTATTGAAGAAACCATCTCAGGCTATACAGCCTCTACTGTCATTAATATCTACGGCAACGATTTAGATGCTCTAGATCGCGATGCACAAGCCATTGCAAACGCGGTAAATAGCGTTAAAGGTGCATCCGATGTATTGGTACAATCACCCCCTGGTACACCGCAATTAGTTATCCGCTTACGTCCGGAAAAACTTGCACAATGGGGGTTACAGCCTATTGAGGTGCTGGATACCATTCGCATCGCTTATGAAAGTGCACCCGTGACACAGGTCTATCATGGCAGTCGCCTTATTGGTGTTAGCATAGTGCTGGATTCGGATGCAAAAGACGATGTAAGCGATACTGGAAACTTACCGCTATTTAACGTTGAAGGTAAATTATTACGCCTACGTGATGTAGCGGACATCGTGCAAGAAAATGGCCGATCAAAAATTTTACACTCTGGTGCAAAGCGTATTCAAACAGTTACTGCAAATGTTGTTGATCGCGACATTGACGCATTTACTGCCGAACTGAAAAACAAAATTAAGTCAGAAGTCGCTTTATCAAAAGGCACTTATCTAGAATTTACAGGTGCTGCAGAAGCCAATGCAAAATCACGTGAAGCACTTATTTTGCAATCATTACTGGCTGGTGTTGCCGTATTTTTAATGCTCTACATTGCCTTTGGCCACTTACGCAATTTACTTCTCACTTTTGCCAACCTACCTTTCGCACTCATTGGCGGGGTACTTGCAGCCATGTTTACAGGGGGTTGGATTTCATTAGGCTCACTAGTAGGTTTTGTTACATTATTCGGAATCACCTTGCGTAACTCCATCATGATGGTGTCACACTTTCAACATTTAATTGATGAAGAAAACTGTATCTGGGGTTTAGAAACTTGTATTCGCGGCGCATCAGAACGCCTACCCTCAATTCTTATGACCGCACTAGTAACCGCGCTAGGCTTGCTGCCACTTGCCGCTGGTAGCGGGCAGCCCGGTCGTGAAATTGAAGGACCAATGGCAACCATTATTGTAGGCGGACTAGTCACTTCAACTATACTCAACTTACTGATTCTGCCTACAATCATGTTACATTTTGGCCGATTTGAAAAATCGGAAACAAAATTTAATTAAGGACACTGCTATTAATTCAAGTTGCTAAGCCAGACAAGGCTCGATTAAAAAATTGTGACGCGGCATATGGTTGATATGTAAGAAACAATTTTTTATGAGCAACGCAGTATCGCAACGGAAACTGAATAATAGAGCTGTCCTTAACTTCTAGGTGGTCCTCCACGTAAATCATGCCCATCGGCGCTATAAATCTCAACTTCTACAAAATCACCAGGGTTTAGACCATCAGCGTCTTCCAGGTAAACTACGCCATCAATTTCAGGCGCGTCAGCTTTAGTTCGGCCTATAGCTTCAACGTTACCTTCAACATCCGTCACAATTTCATCTACCAGCACTGTTTGCATGCTGCCAATTTTTGAATGTAACTTAGCGGCACTAATACGCTCCTGTACTTCCATAAAGCGACTTAAACGTTCCTGTTTAACTTCTTCTGGCACTTGGTCTGGCAATTCATTGGCCTTTGCTCCATCTACTGCAGAGTACGCAAAGCAGCCTACTCTATCCAGTTGCGCCTCTTCTAAAAAGTCTAGCAGCATTTGGAAGTCATCTTCCGTTTCACCAGGAAAGCCTGCAATAAAAGTACTGCGCACAGTAATGTCTGGACAAATCTCACGCCACGACTTAATTCGTGCCAAATTATTTTCCGCATGTGCTGGTCGCTTCATGGCTTTTAAAATACGTGGACTGGCATGCTGGAACGGCACATCCAAGTATGGCAGAATCAATCCATCTGCCATTAGCGGTATCACTTCATCTACATGCGGATAAGGGTAAACGTAATGCAAACGTGTCCATACGCCTAACTCACTCAAACTTTGGCATAACTCGGTCATGCGTGTTTTAACAGGTCGACCATTCCAGAAACCAGAACGGTATTTTACGTCCACACCATAAGCTGAAGTATCTTGTGAAATCACCAGAATTTCAGAAACACCTGCATTAACCAAGTTTTCAGCCTCATTCATTACCTCACCGATTGGACGGCTGACCAAATCACCACGCAAACTTGGAATAATGCAAAAACTACAACGATGATTACAACCTTCCGAAATTTTGAGATAGGCATAATGGCTAGGCGTTAAACGAACACCTTGAGCCGGCACTAAATCTACAAATGGTTCATGTAACTTAGGTAAATTAGCATGTACAGCAGTCATCACCTCTTCAAGCGCATGTGGGCCCGTTACCGCAAGTACGCTAGGATGCGCAGACTCAACTACGCCTTTTTTTGCACCTAAACAACCCGTAACAATCACCTTGCCATTTTTATTGATGGCCTCACCAATTGCATCGAGCGACTCTTCCACCGCACTGTCTATAAAACCGCAAGTATTCACCACAACCAGATCGGACTCTTCATAACTACCTGAAATTTAATAGCCTTCTGCACGCAATTGGGTGAGAATGCGTTCTGCATCAGATCCAGCTTTAGGGCAGCCTAAAGAGACAAAACCCACTTTTGGCGCAGCTTTTTTAGTTGTAGTATTTGTTGTCATAAAAAACCTAACTTCTTGAAAATAATATGTATATTATTGCTATCGCTTGGCTCTACGTGGTCACCCTAATGGCCGCCACTGAAAAAACAGTTGCAGCAGGACTACTCACTTTTATATTTTACGGCTTGCTACCCTGCGCACTCTTGCTGTGGATACTGGGTGTAAAGCACAGACGATTTAAAAAATCCCCAGAAAAAACCGAAATCGAGTTAATCGAGCAAAGTGTGAGCAAGCCAAATAGTACCAACACCCAGACCGAGGAGTAGCACTTGATGCAAAGTCGCTTTCAACTCAGTGCGTTTATGCAGGCCAGGGATTAAATCTGCTACAGCTACATACAGTAAGCTAGAGGCAGCCAATGCCAAAATGTAAGGCACCCAGCTTTGCACAAACTGCAAGGCATAATACGCTATTAAGCCTCCGACCAATGTCGCCAGGCTTGAAACTAAATTAAAAATGAGTGCGCGTTTTTTGCTATATCCAGAATGTAGCAGAATTAAAAAGTCCCCTACTTCCTGTGGAATTTCATGCGCAATAATCGCCAAGGCAGTGACTATTCCAAGTTTAATATCCGCTGTAAAAGCTGCTGCAATCAAAATTCCATCAATAAAGTTATGAAAGGTATCTCCAATCATAATCATCAATCCACTTCGGCCGCCATCATGCGCATGACTATGATGGTGGCTATGACCCACAATAGAGGGTTGTTGCTCACCCGTTGCCAGCCTGAATTTAGTACGCCCTTCTGTAGAAACAGATTTATCAACATTACGTGTATGAGTACAGTTTTCTTCTGTATGTAAAGCATGCACTTCACAGTGATCACCATGACAATGACGCCAAATCACAAGCTTTTCTAATATAAAAAACAACAACAAGCCAAACAACAATGTAGCTGAAACCGTTTCCACACTACCTGCCATACTAAAAGCCTCTGGAAGAATATCTAAAAACACCGCTCCTAGCATTGCACCAATGGCATAACTCACCAACATTGGCACCCATGTTGGATGTACGCTAAAAGCAAAGAATGCAGCCAAAGTTACGCTTAATGTGCCCCCCAAGAAGCTAAATGCAACAATGTAAGTTAACACTGGATATTCTAAAAAATGCATAAGATAAATGTATTAAACAACTTAATATTAAAGGCAAGCATTATAGTTTAGAAAGCTACTGACCAACGGCTAATTTTCTAGCCAAATAAGGCTCGCCATACGCCCCGTGACATTGTCACGACGAAATGAAAAAAAGCGTGCTTCATCAGTATAAGTACAAAAACCTTCGTTCACACTGCCACCGAAAATCTGCGTCACACCAATGGCATTCAATCGTTGCTTGGCGACTAGATACATATCACACAGCCATTTATCGTTTGAGTTTTCAATCGGCTTAAATGCAGACGTTGCCTGAGCATGATGTTGAATAAACTGCTCGCGTACATCGCCGCCAACTTCAAATGCATTAGGCCCAATCGCGGGGCCCAGCCATGCCAAAATCTCATTATTATTGACAGACATTTTTTTAACGGCAGCCTCAATCACCCCGTCACACAAACCCCGCCAGCCAGCGTGCACTGCAGCGACCACTGTTCCTGCTTTATCACAAAGTAACACAGGCAAACAATCTGCCGTCATGGTGACACACACCACATTTTTTAGCGTTGTAAAAGAAGCATCAGCATTCTGCAAACAACTAGTCGTTTCAGCATCAATCACCTCAACCCCATGCACTTGGTTCACCCAAACTGGTTCGCTTGGCAAATAAGGGCTAAGCAACTGGCGATTGCTTTCCACCACCAGTGGATCATCACCCACATGCGTACCCAGATTCAGGCTTGCATAAGGTGGACGGCTCAAACCACCAATACGTGTTGTTTGCAATGATTTAACTTGAGCAGGTGCAGGCCAGTTAGGCCTAATAAAACTTAAGCTATCTTGGTATGGCATTTTTACGAATCCAATCAACAAAACCAGCCTCATCTATCTCATCAGCAGAAACGACCAGCACGGTAAGCACTGCATACATCTTAGCAGCTTTTAATTTATAACTATTATCCAAAAAACAAACCAATCGTCTGAGCACGATGGTTTAGTCAGCTTTAATTAAACTTAAAATCTATGCAACCAACTTAAAAAAGTTTGGGTAACATCATATTGATGATTTCCTGTTGCGCCAATCTTGGCATATTGCAACTCGACTACAAGTTTGTTAAAAGAATCGTACTTATATATTAACCCTAGAGATACATCATTAGCGTGAGCATTTAAACGATAAGCACGTCGCGCCCCAAAGGTAGCATCATCAGCAATGGCTTCCGCCACATTTTTAAATGTGGGTGATTTGGTAGCTACAAATACTTGGTCTCCACGTTGATATTGATAGCGAGCTTGCAGAGACAAATCAGATTGCCACTGATATTGGCCAGCGATAAAAACACGGTTGCGCACCCATTCAAACACGTCATTCTCATCGGCAAAGCGACGCTCATAAGCTAAACCTACTTGACTAACTAACTGCTCGCCAAGACGTTTATGCAATGACATATCAAGCACATAAAGCGAGCCTTCTCGAATATCACTATTACGGAAAAAATGTTGCTCTGCACTCAAACCAAGTGACATCCAAGGTTGATAGTAGCCAATCACAGGCTGAATTTTGTATTGGGCACCAAGCCCAACAATGGTATGACTTAAATCATTAAATCGAGCAAATTCATCATGCTGCACCTTGGCTTTTAATTTCAAGCTGCTCAATGGATTTGGTCTATAGTCCTGACTAAGTAATGTACTAACACTAACTACATTATCGCTAAAAATATCTTTGCTACCCTCTGCCAAACCAACATTACTAGTGTGCTGCAAAGTTAAGTTGGTGTCCAATTGCTGACTACCAGCGAGTGCTAAATTCATATTCAGCCCCACAACTAAACCGACTATAAATTTAATTTCTATTTTCATAAAATTAAGTCTACCATATCTCAGATTCTTAAATAACGCTTCAACTTTACGATATTTTCTTAGCTTTGGAAGCAGACAATGGCACAACATGACGATTTGGCTCCAGAAGAAATCAAACGTAGAAACTTTCTAATGCAAATACTAGCAACAGCTACTTTTCTTGGTACTGGAGTGACGAGTGCACCCGCAAAGACTGAGAATAACAGTCCAAAACGTGGCATCCATCTCATTGAAGGCAAGGTGTACGTGAATGAAATAGAAGCTACGATTAACACGCCAATTCTAGCTAACGATAGAATTAAAACCGGTAAAAATGGCAGACTGGTTTTTGCTGTTGGCCATGATGCCTTTATCCTGCGCAATAATACCGAACTGGTTTTAGAAAGTAATGGCCTACTCGTCGGAGGATTGCGTTTAGTCACAGGTAAACTACTCGGCGTATTTGGAAAAAGTAATCATCAGATTTCAACAAATCTTGGCCTCTTGGGTATTCGCGGCACTGGCTTATATGCTGAAGCCGAGCCTGATTTAACCTACTTTTGCACGTGCTATGGTGAAACTGATATATCAAGCATAGCGTTACCTAATCGTGTTATTACTGTTAAATCTAAGCACCACGATGCACCCAAATACATAACCGCGAGTGGAGAAATTAAACCAGCTCCATTTATTAATCACACTGATGAAGAGTTAATGCTAATTGAAAGTTTAGTTGGAAGAACTACGCCTTTTGCAGCATTTGACGACGATTATAGCGGCCCCAATAAATACTAAGCATTCCATAAGGCAACTAAAATATCAGGTCTATACCCCAAGCCTTGAAATAATTAGCTGTTCTAGCTTAGGACGTTCAAACGCAATGCTTAGCTCTGCGTTTGAGCTACTCCTCATCCGTATCAAGTTCTTCATCATCTAAATCGTCATATTCAAATCCAAACTCGCCATCATCCTCATAATCTTCATCAGCAAGATAAGGCTCGGTACTAAACTCAAACTCTTCCTCACTTTCATCACGAGGATCTTCATGGCGCATGGCTTCCAGCAAGACTTTCATATCATCAGCCAACTCAATCTGCCACTCCATAAATTCATTTGTGGCTGGGTGCAGCAACCCTAACTTAATGGCATGCAATGCTTGGCGATTAAATTGACTGACGGCATCGCGTAGGGTTTGTGTCATTGAGCGAATAGGCACAATGTTGCGGAAGCCATACACGGGATCACCTACAATAGGCGCTTTAAGATGCTGCATGTGTACACGGATCTGGTGCGTACGCCCAGTTTCCAAGTTGCAACGCATATAGGTTTGTACTGAAAAACGTTCCAGAACTTCATATCGTGTAATGGCAGGCTTACCCATGCGATTAATCGCCATTTTGGTACGTGAGCGCGGGTCGCGACCAATCGGCTGATCGACCACACCATTTCGCCAGATTTGTCCCCAAACAATAGCGCGATACTCACGTTTTACCGTACGAGCCTGCAACTGACGCACCAAGTTGGTTTGGGCGGCTAAGTTTTTAGCAACAACTAATAGGCCACTGGTATCTTTATCCAATCGATGCACAATACCCGCACGCGGCACATCTTTTAATTGCGGAGCATGAAACAACAGAGCATTAAGTAATGTGCCTGTCCAATTGCCAGCAGCAGGATGTACTACCATGCCTGCAGGTTTATTAATGACTAAAATATGGTCATCTTCATAAATGATATTGAGTGGAATATTTTCCGCAGTAAACGCCTGTGTTTCAGGCTGAACCTGCACATTGACAACAAGCTGTTCACCACCCCACACCTTAGTTTTAGCTGTGCTGGGTTGCTTATTTACAGTGACCAATCCTGATTTAATCCAAGACTGTAAACGTGAACGGGAATATTCTGGCAATAGTTTTTGTAAGGCGACATCAAGGCGCAACCCACCTAAATCGTGTGGAACGATAAGTTCAAGTGCATTGCTAAGAGATTGTAGAGTAGCGTCTGTCATCGGTTATAATTATCTTTAAATTCTTTAGTAGGTTTTGGCATGAAGTATATCTTAATTTTAATCTTTGCCTTGTTACTCAATGCTTGTGCCATTTTTGGCGACCCCACAGAACTTGATGAGACAAAAGGCTGGACAGCTGAGCGCATCTACCAAGAAGGTCAGGCAAAGATGCAGGATAAGGATTATGAAAAAGCCATTGTCTATTTTGGAAAACTAGAATCCCGCTATCCTAACACCCGCTTTGCTACACAAGCTCAGCTTGAAACCGCATATGCATATTACAAAAAACAAGAACCTGTATTATGTGTTGCTGCTGCCGAACGCTTTATAAAACTTCACCCTAATCATCCTAATGTTGACTACGCGTATTACTTAAAAGGCCTAGCCATATTTACTGAGCGTGGCATTATCGAAAAATTATCTGAGCAGCAAATCAGTGACCGTGATCCACGTTCACTACGCGACTCTTTCGCCACTTTCAAAGAGCTTGTTACGCGCTACCCAAATAGCAAATATACAAAAGATGCTACGCAGCGTATGGTGTACTTGGCACAAAGTTTGTCAGAACATGAATTGCACGTAGCACGCTACTACATGAAGCGCCAAGCCTACCTTGCAGCGGTTAATCGCACCAAATACATACTGGAATATTACCCACAATCTACTAGCGTTGAAGAGGCTCTAGTGATTATGATTAGTGCGTACGACTTGATGGATTTAGAAGACTTAAAGAAAGACACTCTACGTATATTGCAAATCAACTACCCTAATAGCCCTATGTTAGGTAAAGGCGTTCCTACCGATGAACGTATATGGTGGAAATTTTGGGAAAGTATGTACTAAAACTTATAAATATTTATAACGTCGACTGATAACACGCGCATGAAGTAACTCTCAGCGCGTGTTTTCTTTTACACCGTCTTTAATGTTTTTTCGCTTTTCTATCTTGATCTTCAGCTTCTTTTTTAGCTTTTAACTCCGCACGTTGCGCGGTTTTACGTCTACGCATACTGACGATACCCTCACCCGGTTTGCGCTTATCTTCATCTTCTGCAAATGGATTATTGCCTTGCTTATATTGCACACGTAACGGCGTACCTGAAAGCTGGAATGTCTTACGGAATGTTTTTTCTAAAAAGCGCGTATAAGCATCTTTTACGCCATCCACATGGTTACCATGAATAACGACAATCGGCGGATTACTACCGCCTTGGTGTGCATAGCGTAACTTAGGACGAATGCCTTTACTGATGGGTGGCTGATGCTGTTGTAAGGCATCAATCAATACACGTGTGAGCTGTGGCGTGGCAAGCTTTGCAAATGCTGCTTTATAAGCAACATCCACTGATTTAAATAGCTCTGGTAGACCTTTTTTACGCAATGCTGAAATATAGTGAAACTCGGCAAAGTCCAAGAACATGAGCTTACGGTCAATTTCACGCTTAATCCAATCGCGCTCTTCTTCTTTTAGGCCATCCCACTTATTAATCGCCACCACTAGTGCACGTCCAGCATCCAATATATAAGCGGCAACGTGAGCATCTTGCTCGGTAATACCTTCCTGCGCATCCACCACCAAAATCACCACATTAGCTTCTTCAATCGCCTGTATGGTTTTAATGACAGAAAACTTCTCAATCGCTTCTAGCACTCTGCCACGTTTACGCACACCAGCAGTGTCAATCAACGTATAGTTTTTACCATTCTTTTCTAAATCAATATGAATCGAATCGCGTGTAGTCCCCGGCTCATCAAATGCAATCACACGGTCTTCACCTAGCAATGCATTCACCAAAGTAGATTTACCTACATTAGGGCGACCAACAATCGCCACTTTGGGTACTCTATCGCCTGTGTAATCTGTTGGCGGTTCATCTTCAACCACCTTAAAGCTTTCTAAAGCCAGTTCAACAATGTCTTTAACACCTTCACCATGCGCCGATGAAATTGACAATGGATCACCCAAACCTAGCTCATGGAAATCAGCACTCACAACTGCTTTTTGCATGCCTTCAGTTTTATTCACTGCAAGCAATACTGGACATTTACTGCGACGCAAACGATTGGCAATTTCCATATCTTGTGGCGTTGCACCTTGGCGACCATCCACCAAAAAGATAATCACATCAGCTTCATCAATAGCCAGTAAAGTTTGCTTGGCCATCGCTTTAAGAATGCCGCTGTCAGTGTTTGGCTCAAAACCACCTGTATCCACAACGAGATATGGCTGACTAGCACCAATACCACGTCCATAATGGCGATCACGCGTTAAGCCAGGAAAGTCTGCAACAAGCGCATCACGACTTTTAGTTAAACGATTAAATAATGTAGATTTGCCGACGTTGGGTCGACCAACCAGAACAATGGTAGGTAACATGAAGAACCTTCTTAATAATACTTGAGCTTAACTCGCTCTCATTAAGCAATGTTGAAACTGCTTATTATTTGATTTGTATTGCGTAAATGCCACCGTCTCGCGTTTGCGCCAAGACAGTGTTGCTATTAACTAACGCTAACTGAGGCATCACAGCATCACTTCCCGTTTTAATTCTAGAAGTTACAGCGCCATCTTCGCGGCTTAAAAAATGTACATAGCCTTCTAAATCACCCACTGCAACCATGCTACCCATAGGCATAGGCGCAGTAAGTTGGCGATTTTTAAGTGCAGCTTGACGCCAATACGTTTTACCGTTGGTGTAATCCAATGCGTAAACAGAACCTATGGCATGCGAAACAAAAATACGCGTATCCTCAGCATTTAATCCCGTTAAACTAGAAATATCCCGATTCCAAACTACTCGGCCAGAAACACGATCTACCGCAGCGATTCTGCCCTGATAAGCCACGGCATATACCAATCGCCCATCCACCACAGGCAAACTGGTAATATCTGCTATACGCTCGATTTCCGTTACACCTTTGGGTTGAGCAACAGAAGCCTCCCATAGCATTTTGCCATTATCAGCACGCACAGCCACCAACTTACCACCTGCAAAACCCGCATAAATAGCACCACCATCAACAACTAGCCCCGCACTGCTACGCAAGGTTAATGCAGGAGCACTGCGGTCATAAACCCATTTGCGACTACCATCATTAGCGTTAATACCATAAATCCGATTATCGCCAGTCCGTACAATGACTAACCCATCAAAATACCTAGGCGCGCTTCTTATTTCACTGGTAAGTCTAGATTTCCATTGCAACTTACCTGCAATGTCATAAGCATAAACCACACCTTTTTGCGTACCGACCAATACTAAACTGCCACCAACACCAACACCACCCGATATTTTTTCGCCGGCACTCACTCGCCATGCTTGCTGACCAGTAACAGCATCAATTTTGACTACCTCGCCATCTGTAGCTGCAGCATAAACATAACCCGCCTCAACCACTGGTGAAAATTCAAAATTACCAGCTTCACCAAGCTTGGCTTGCCATAGAATTTTAGAGCTTGCGGTTTCTTTAAGCTCATCAAGTGGCTCTGGTGCATCAACAGGCTCACGTCCAAAAATTCGATCGGACACATCCGTTTTTATATCGGTAATCGTGCTACAAGCGGATACCAATAAAAAAACAGATAAACTTAATAACCTTATCAAGGAATTTTTATAAATTAATAACAACTGATGCTCCAGCTTAACTTTATGCTTCACTTAGCTTGATGCTTAACTTAGCCTAGCGACTCAAGTTTGCGTTGCGTAATCACATGGTACTTACCCTGAGAATCTAACTTGGTCAGAGCTTGCTGATAAGCGGTTTTAGCCTCAGCAGTTTTACCAAGTGCCACTAAAACATCACCTTTTAAATCATTAAACAAGCCATCAAAACCAACGTCATGTTCAGCTTCAAGCACTTTCAAAGCGCCATTAAAGTCTTTTTCTTCAGCCAAAATATTAGCGAGCTGCAAACCTGCGATAGCGCTTACTGAAGTTTCTTTAGCGTTTTTAATTGTCCACTCTAATTGCGCTTTAGCACTTTTAGCATCGGCTGCCTGATAATTTGCTTTAGCCGCAAACAAAGCAGCACGACCTGCATATGGAGTTGAAGTAAACTTTTCCATCAAAGCTGCAGATTTCAGCTGAATGGCTTTTACATCTTTTGCATCAGTGACTAGCAGCTCTTGATATTGAGTTGATGCCGCCACAGCTTGCTTGTTTTGATAATAATTCCAGCCTTGAAAAGCCGCATAAGCCACTAATGCAGCCAATGCAACATTAGTCACCATTGAACCATGGCGCTTCCACCATGCTTTAAATTCATCTAATTGTTCTTGTTCTTCTAAATCATATGCCATGTCTATTTCCTAAACTAATTTCTTTATATTAAAACTTTAGATTTAATGCTTTTTACCTGGAATTGCATCCAGCAAATTCCGAGTGTATTCATGTTGCGGCTGCCGATAAACATCCACCACCTTACCCTGCTCAACCACTTTACCCTGATTCATCACAACCATATCATCCGCAATATGACGCACCACTCGCAAATCATGAGTAATAAACAAATAACTCAAGGCCATTTCTGCCTGTAACTCTTTAAGCAACAATAAAATCTGCGCCTGAATTGATACATCCAACGCAGATACAGGTTCATCACACACCACTACTTTTGGCTGCAACACCAAGGCTCTTGCAATTCCAATCCGTTGCCTCTGTCCACCTGAAAACTCATGTGGATATTTTTGCATATCGGCTTCAGTTAGTCCCACGCGCTTTAGCATTGCGATTACTTTTTGTTGCTGCTCGGCAATACTTCCCAAGCTATGAATCAGCAGGCCTTCACCGACAATCTCACCCACACGCATACGCGGGTTAAGCGATGCAAAGGGATCCTGAAACACCATTTGCAAATTCTTACGCACCGATCTTAGTTCTGCACCTGCTAACTTAGACAAATCCTGTCCAGCAAACAATACTTCACCGCTATCCAAGGGTTGCAATTGTAACAGACAACGTGCCAAGGTGGACTTACCGCTCCCAGATTCGCCCACAACCGCGAGCGTGCTACCAGCACATAAACTGATACTGACATCATCCAAAGCCTTGACCAGTGTTGTGCCAAAACCAAACTTACCACTACGTTGCGTATATGTTTTAATTAAATTATTGGCAACTAAAATAGCATCGGTCATACAATTGCACCTTCTGCCAACCAAGAATAATCAATCGGTTTCAAAGGTTTTTGGCCTTCAGCATCGGGCACACAAGCTAACAAAGCCTTGGTGTATGGATGTTGAGGGTTTTCCAACACCTGTTGTTTCGTGCCTGACTCTACAATTTCACCTCTGAACATCACCACTACGTCATCTGCAATATCAGCGACCACACCAAAGTCATGCGTAATAAATAGCATCGCCATATTCATGCGTGTTTTAAGTTCATCCAGAAGCCTCAATATCTGGGCTTGCACTGTCACATCCAAAGCGGTTGTTGGCTCATCAGCAATCAGCAACTGTGGCTCACAAGCAATACTCATGGCAATCATCACACGCTGACGCTGCCCACCAGATAGTTCATCAGGGTAACTATTAGCTCGGCCAGCTGGAATGCCAACCATTTCTAATAAACCAGCAATTTTTTGCTTAAGCGCATCGCCTTTAAGCCCTAGATGAGTAGTTAAGCTTTCGCCAATTTGATACCCCACTGTAAGGACAGGGTTAAGTGAGGTCATGGGCTCCTGAAAAATCATTGCAATCTTTGCGCCACGAATTTTCCGCAAACTCTCAACATCGAGCTGAGTTAAATCCTGAACACCAATTTTAGGATCATTAAATAACACTTTACCTGCACTCAATTGCAGTTGCTTGGACAATAAACCCATCACAGACAATGCAGTTAAACTCTTACCACTACCAGATTCACCAACCACACAGGTCGTTTTTCCTGCTTCTATGGTAAAACTGACGTTATTGACCAAGAACTTGGTTGTTGCAGATTTAGGCACAATCGTGACATGCTCAAGCTCTAACAAAGGCTTTGAGTTGCTCATTTCATTCATGTTTAATTGAGCCGTCATTTTTACTTTACTGTAATTTTCTTAATCGCTTCATCTACACTACACTTAAACTGTTCAGCTTGAATTCCAGCTTGCATTGGCTTTAATACTACTTGCTGACTTGCCACTTCATCATCACCCAATATCAATGCAAACTTAGCTTGGCTTCTATCCGCTTTTTTCATTTGCGATTTAAAACTGCCACCACCTGCATGCAGCACCACTTGGATATTGGCACTGCGTAGTTGTTCGGCAATCGCAAAAGCAGCGCTTTCTGCTTGCTCTCCTACATTAACCAAATAAACATCAGGAGCGTCATCAGCCACAATGCCATATTCCTGCATCAACAAAAATACGCGCTCCAAGCCAATACCGAAACCACAGGCTGGCGTAGACTCTCCACCTAATCTCTCAACTAAGGAGTCATAACGACCACCACCAGCAATCGTACCTTGTGCACCTAGTTTAGTCGTCACCCATTCAAATACGGTGCGATTGTAATAATCCAAGCCACGTACAAGCCTTGCATTGACTTCATAAGCAACACCAGCAGCATCTAACAATTTACACAGACCCTCAAAGTGTCTGCGAGTTTCGTCACCCAAACTATCAAGCAATTTTGGCGCAGCTTCACACATAGCTTGCATACGTGGATTTTTACTATCAAGAATTCGTAATGGATTGGTATGCAAACGGCGTTTTGCGTCCTCATCTAACAAATCAGCATGTTGCTCAAAATAAGCAATTAAAGTATTGCGGTATTCAGCCCGCTCATGCGCATCACCTATGCTATTAATTTGCAATGCAACATCATTAATACCAAGCTCACGCCATAACCTAGCCAACAACACAATTTGCTCAGCATCCACTTGTGGGCTATCAAAACCAAAAGCTTCTACCCCAACTTGGTGAAACTGACGCTGACGCCCCTTCTGCACATTTTCATGCCTAAACATCGCGCCGCTGTACCACAACCTTACTGGACCATTGTAAGTAAGATTACTCTCAACTACAGCGCGCACACAGCCTGCAGTACCTTCTGGGCGCAGCGTCAGTTTGTCGCCATTTAGCGCATCCTCCCAAGCGTACATTTCTTTTTCAACAATGTCCGTATGCTCACCCACACTACGCACAAACAAATCTGTAGCCTCTACTAGTGGCATGCGAATGTTTTTATAGCCATATTGCGCCAGTACTTTTCTAGCGGTGTCTTCTAACTTGAACCACAATGGCGTGAACTCAGGCAGAATGTCATAAAAACCTTTAATGCTTTGAAATTTTTGCGGCTTAGATTTTGGTGTGTTAACTGCTGGGTTTGATTGTTCAGAATTCATTACATCACTTTCATCGTATTACTTACTAGAGCGCTTTAATTGGAATAGTTTTATTGGTTTTGCTGACATTACTTGGAAAGTGCAACTTTCCTCCTACCGCATAATTGGTTTGTACATATTGTTCAACAATGGCTTGAAACTCTTGTGCAATATGGTCACCTTTAAGTGTTACTGTTTTCTCACCGTCAACAAACACTGGTGCAACAGGTGTTTCTCCCGTACCAGGCAAACTAATACCAATATTGGCAAGTTTTGATTCACCAGGACCATTTACTACACAGCCCATCACCGCGACATTCATATTCTCAACCCCTGCGTATCGCTCACGCCATACCGGCATTTGACTACGCAAATAGCTTTGAATTTGCATCGCAAGCTCTTGAAAATAAGTTGATGTAGTACGTCCACAACCAGGACAAGCTGTGACTAATGGGGTAAATGAGCGAAAACCCATGGTTTGCAAAATCTCTTGCGCCACAATCACTTCTTTAGTCCGCGACTCATGTGGTTCTGGCGTTAAAGATACACGTATCGTATTGCCAATTCCTTGCTGTAAAAGCAGAGCCAAAGCGGCCGTAGAAGCCACAATCCCCTTGGAACCCATACCAGCTTCTGTTAGCCCCAAATGCAGCGGATAATTGCTACGTGAGGCCAGCTCTGTATACACTTTAACCAAATCTTGCACGTTACTCACTTTGCAAGAAATAATGATTTGGTTAGGCGATAAACCTAAAGCAATCGCTTGCGCTGCACTTTCAAGAGCAGATTGAATCAAGGCCTCACGCATTAACGCATCTGAAGACAAAGGCTGTGCCAACTGCGCATTATCATCCATCATTTGCGCCATTTTCACTTGGTCTAAACTACCCCAATTCACACCAATACGCACTGCCTTTTTGTAGTGAATTGCCGCTTCTATCATTGAGGCAAACTGCTCATCACGTTTAGAGCCTTTGCCTACATTGCCAGGATTAATCCGGTACTTAGCAAGGGCTTCTGCACAATCGGGATACTGCGCCAGCAATTTATGCCCGTTGTAATGAAAGTCACCCACCAAAGGCACATCACAACCTAAAGCATCTAATCCTTTGCGAATATTAGCCACTTGCGCAGCAGCTTCAGGTGAATTTACGGTAATGCGAACAACCTCGCTACCCGCTTGCCATAACTCATACACTTGCTTAATTGTAGCTTCGGCATCGGCAGTATCTGTATTCGTCATGCTCTGCACAACAACGGGTGCAGGTACACTCCCATCTAAACCACCGCCCACAGGCACATGACCTACCATCACCTGCAAAGTATTGTGAATTTGACTTAAATGTGACTCAACCAAGGACAACTCCTAAATCGGTGTAATAACGTAGATTATTCTAAAACAGGATGTGCAACGTTACTTTCCGCTGTAACAGTCAAGTCTACTGGCTTACCCAAGTAAAAAAGTTTCGTCGCTTTAGCGTTGCCAATGACTACGTTAAATGGTGGCGTACCGTCAAAACCATATTCAGTACCTGGAACCAACATTCTTTCAAAAACCACCTTACCAGTCTTATCTTTCACACTCACCCAAGAATTTTCAGTACTGGAAATAAGCGCCTTCTTTGGCACTTGCACTTCTACAGGTTTAACTGGCTTAGCATCAACACTAGTCATAGGTAAACTAGGTTTTGCTACCGCGCTATCAGGCACTGATTTCAGTGACGTAACATTTGATTTTTCGGCAGTTGTGTTCGCATTTAAATCACCAGCAGGCTTAATTTCAGTTACTGATTGAATTGGCTTATCTATCTGATCCGGAACAGCCTGAACTGGATTAACTGCAGGATCTAGCGCGGTAGAATCCAGCACTTGTTCTTGACGTTCCGCCGCAGGTAAAGCAATTTCTGGCAATGCTACAGCTTGCTCAGTTTGTGGTATTGGCGTTTTTTCAACGACAACATCTTTACCCTCAATCGGTTCTGATACCGGTATATTCTTTGGCGCAAAAATCAACCAAATTAACAAAGCCACAAATACCGCAATTAATAGTCCTTTAAACACGGTTATAACATCAATACCATCCCAAGATTGCTTTTTTGGACTAGGCACAACCTGATGCAACGAAGATTGCACGCTAATAGATCCAGGTAGCTCTTCAGGCACCCGTATTCTATAAATCTCAAGCAATGGCTCAGCATTCACCCCCAACAAGCGCGCATAATTACGAATAAATCCGCGTGTAATCATCGGCATAGGCAAAGCACTAAAGTGATCAGTTTCTAAAGCTTCAATCTGCTTAAGACTTAAACGCAACTCATTAGAAACATCCTGCTGAGTAAGATTTTTAGCCTTGCGTGCCTCTAAAAAAATCAGACCTAATGACTGAGTAACTTTTTTGTCTGATTCTGGTTCCTGACTTGAGAAAGGCTCTAATAATTCATCACTCATGATTATTTTCCGCTCAACAACATTTTAGCTTGTTCAGAATTAGGGTATTGACGTCTAAGTTGTAACGAGTAACTTGCTTCAGCGTCTCTACCACCTAATGTGCGCTCAACTTGAATTGCCAACCACAACATTTCTGGACTTGGTTGCCCCAACATCACATTTTGCAAACTCTGCTTAGCCGCTAAGAAATCTTTACGCTTAAACTGAATTGTCGCCAATTGATAGGCTGCGACATTTGATAGTGGATCAATTTGCAGGGCTTTTTGTAAATAGGTTTCAGCATTGATTGTATCGTTTTTGCGTAAGGCACAAATTCCTGCATTAGCATAAGCCATTGCTGGTGTGCCATACAAAGGGTTTTTAACTGCAGCTAAAAACTCTTTAATTGAATCATCAATACGATTTCTTGCACATAAAAAACTACCGTAATTATTATGTGATTCAGAATTGTTCGGCTCTAACTGCAACGCTTTTTTAAAGTTAGCTTCAGCTAAATCATCCTGACCCAGTGCAGAGTGCACCAAGCCAAGACCATTAAATGCCAAACCAAAAGTAGGATCAATTTTTGATGCTTCAGTAAATTCATCTAAAGCAATTTCCCACTGCCTTTGTTGATAATACACCGCACCTAAATCAGTATGTGCGCGTGCGCGTGCTTTATTATTTCCATCATTTTGAGGTTGCGAAGAGACACACGAAGCCAATCCCAAAGCAATGACCATTAACGAAAAGCACTTCATGCAACTTGCTACACTTATTTTTAGGTTTGTATTCATTGAACAGCCTCAATAGAAATCATCTTAGAAGTGCGTTTTGTTTTATCCATCACTTTACCAGCGAGTTGACCGCATGCAGCATCAATATCTTCACCGCGCGTTTTACGCACGGTGACCACGTGGCCTGCCTGCATCAGAATATCTCTAAAAACACGTACATGGCTGGGCTTGGAAGTATCGTAACCACTATTTGGAAAAGGATTGAATGGGATTAAATTAAACTTGCAAGACACATGTTTAACCAAATCCAACAACTGGTGAGCATGCTCAACAGTGTCATTCACACCGTCTAGCATCACATATTCAAAAGTCACAAAATCGCGTGGCGCTTTTTCTAAGTAACGGTTACAAGCCGCCATTAATTCCTTGAGCGGATATTTCTTATTAATTGGCACAATGACATCTCGCAACGCATCATTCGGCGCATGCAAACTCACGGCCAACGCAACAGGGCAATCCTCTTTCAACCTATCCATTGCAGGCACTAAACCACTGGTAGAAAGCGTCACTCGGCGGCGACTCAAACCATAGGCTGAGTCGTCCAACATAATCTGCATAGCCGTTACCACATTATCATAATTGGCCAAAGGCTCACCCATGCCCATCATGACCACATTACTAATAATTCGATCATTTGCTGATAATAAGTCATAGCCACTCTCTTGGCGTAAGGACTGATTAGCAATAGCAAGCTGACCAATAATCTCTGCAACACTTAGGTTGCGATTAAAGCCTTGACGGCCCGTACTACAAAATGTGCATTCCAGTGCACAACCAACTTGAGATGAAATACACAAAGTTCCACGATCATCTTCTGGGATAAACACGGTTTCAATGCTATTTGCAGTGTCAGTACCTATCAACCACTTACGTGTACCATCATTAGAAATCTTTTCTAACTGCACCTTAGGCAAAGTAATCTCCGCCTCGGCAGTTAATTTATCGCGCAATACTTTGGCAATATCAGTCATTTGCCCAAAATCATGCACCCCAAAATGGTGCATCCAACGCATCAATTGCTTGGCGCGAAAAGGCTTTTCACCTTGTTCTGCAAACCACTGTGCAAGTTGCGGCTGATTGAAGTTGAGCAAATTGACCAAAATTGTTTTTACCTAATTAACCGAAGAAATATTTAATTTCGATAGCAGCATTCTCAGCAGAATCTGAACCGTGAACTGCGTTAGCATCAATGCTTTCAGCAAAGTCAGCACGGATTGTGCCAGCAGCAGCTTCTTTAGGGTTAGTAGCACCCATCAAATCACGGTTTACTTGCACTGCATTTTCGCCTTCTAAAGCTTGAATCATTACTGGACCTGAAATCATGAACTTTACCAAGTCAGCAAAGAAAGGACGCTCTTTGTGTACTGCATAGAAGCCTTCAGCTTCAGCTTGAGTCAATTGCGCCATTTTTGCAGCAACTACTTTTAAGCCAGCGTTTTCAAAACGCGTATAGATTTTACCAATTACATTTTTTGCTACCGCATCAGGTTTGATGATAGAAAGCG
>CAYQZK010000002.1:34236-46499 GCA_964422015.1 uncultured Methylotenera sp. | reverse complement strand
TATCCAAAGCCTGTAGCTTGCAGTTAGCTAAACTGGCAGCACGTTGCATGATTGGTACGTCACTTAAGGCGCAAGGCGTTACGCGTGAAATTATTCCACCATTCTATTCTGTAAAAGAAGCAGTATTCCCATTCATTAAGTTCCCTGGTGTGGACACCATTCTAGGCCCAGAAATGAAATCAACGGGTGAGGTAATGGGTGTAGGAGCTACTTTTGCTGAAGCATTCTTGAAGTCGCAATTGGGTGCGTCTACCAAATTACCAGAGGGCGGTAGAGCATTTATCAGTGTGCGTAAAGAAGATTATCAAAGAGTTATTGAGATTGCACAGGCTTTAGATCAGCTTGGATTTAGCTTAGTGGCTACTAAAGGTACTGCTGCAGGACTAACTGCTGCTGGTCTTAAAGTAGCGTCGGTGAATAAGGTGGCTGAGGGCCGTCCACATATTGTCGATATGATTAAGAATGGCGATATTAGCTTTATTGTGAATGTGACTGAAGATAAGCGTGCTGTGGCTGACTCTTATGAAATCCGTCGCAGTGCTTTGCAGAATAAAGTGACTTATTACACCACAATCGCTGGCGCAAAAGCAGCTTGTATTGGCATGGCACATATGCAAGAACTCACGGTTGAGTCTTTGCAAGACTTGCACAAAAAGCTCGCTTAAAATAAACTTAACTTTTACAAAAACCACACTCGATTTGGGTGTGGTTTATTTTTTACATAAGGTTTTGCAATATGGCAGTTACTCAAATTCCCGTTACCATTAAAGGTGCAGCGTTGTTAAAAGAAGAATTGCATCGCCTGCGAAGTGTTGATAGACCCAATATTATTCAGGCTATTGCAGAGGCTCGTGCCCAGGGTGATTTGTCTGAGAATGCTGAATATGAAGCAGCGAAAGAGCGCCAGAGCTTTATTGAAGGACGTATTTCAGAAGTAGAAGCTAAGCTTTCTAATGCGATGGTGATTGATCCTACAACGCTGAATGCAGATGGTCGATGCGTATTCGCTGCTACAGTAAGAATTGAGGATTTGGATAGTGGCACTATTACTACCTATCAAATTGTTGGTGATGATGAAGCTGATATTAAAAACGGTAAGATTTCTGTAAGCTCACCGATTGCACGTGCCCTCATTGGCAAATCAGAAGGCGATATCGCTGAAGTTGCCGCTCCAGGTGGAATTAAAGAGTATGAAATTTTAGAGGTTCAGTATATTTAGCAGGTGTTACCTCTAAATCAGTATTGCTGAAAAATAATCAATATGAAAAATAACTGGTCAGACAAGCTAGCTTTGATTGTGGTTACCTTATGGGTGGGTGCGCTTTGGGCTACAAGTGCAACGGCATACGTTTTATTTGATACTTTACAAGATAGACAATTAGCGGGCTTGTTGGCAGGTAAGCTATTTAACTATGTTTCATATTTAGGATTATTTTCTGCATTTTACCTACTGATTCATCGTTTATTCAGTTTTGGTACCTTGGCATTAAAGCAAGGTTTTTTCTGGGCGGTAGTTGTGATGTTATTGTTGGTTTTGGCTGGGCATTTTGGTGTTCAGCCTTTACTGGCACAGTTGAAAGCAAGTGCTTTGCCAAGTGATGTGATGCAAACAGTGTTTGCTGATCGATTTAGAACTTGGCATGGGGTCGCCAGTATTGCATATATGGTCGAGTGTTTGCTTGGTTTAGTACTGGTATTGAGAGCTAGGTAGTAAACTTCTAAGGCTAGGAAGTATATTGGTTATACTCCCTAGTGGTGAGAGGTATTATTTTTGCGGGATAACAATTTTTGGTTTATTTGATTGACGATAAACCACGAGTTGTTTGCCGATATGATGCACTGCAATTGCATTAGTTTGCTCGCAAATATCAGTAAGCATTTGCGCTCTTAAAGCACGGTCATCTCCCATTACTTTAATCTTAATCAGTTCATGTGCATTGAGATTAACCTCAATTTCTTTTAGAACACTTTCAGATAGGCCATTGTTGCCTATCATGACGACTGGATTTAAGTTATGGGCAAGGCCACGTAAGTAGCTAATTTGTTTTGAATTCACGGGGTTATCTCTTGTGTTATCTTATTGATTTATATAGGCGAGCAGTTTAACAGATGAAACTAAAACCTTCTAGCAAAGCTTGGATGCATGAGCATATCAATGATGAGTTTGTGAAGCGAGCGCAAAAAGAGGGCTACAGAGCGCGTGCCGCTTATAAACTTATGGAAATTGATGATAAGGATAAGTTAATTAAGCCCGGTATGACTATTGTCGATCTTGGTTCAACTCCGGGTAGTTGGTCACAAGTTGTGGTGCAGCGATTAAAAGGGCAAGGCAAAGTGATTGCTTTAGATATCCTTGATATGCAACCAATTGGTGGCGTGGAGTTTATTCAAGGTGATTTTCGTGAAGAGTCTGTATTAAAGATTTTGGAAGCAAGCCTAAATAATAAGCAAGTTGACCTTGTAATTGCTGATATGGCACCCAATATGTCGGGTATAGCTGATGTTGATCAGGCTGGTGCTGCTTATTTGACTGAGTTGGCTTTAGATTTTAGTCAGTCATGGTTGAAACCGAATGGTAATTTTCTGGTCAAGGTATTCATAGGTGCTGGTTTCGATGACATTGTTAAAAATATGCGCCAAATGTTTGATAAGGTTGTGACACGAAAACCCAAAGCTTCACGTGGTAGAAGTAGCGAAGTGTACTTACTAGGTTTAGGTCGTAAGGTTTAGGTCAAGAAGTTGCTTACCCAAGCAGCAGTTTTAAGATTAAAATTCATATTTAGATGATTTAATCTAAATGATATTTCCCCTTTTAGAAAAAGGAACAAGGTTTTGAACAATACATTCAAAAGCATCGCCATTTGGCTAGCGGTTGCGTTAGTGTTAATGGCTGTTTTTAATTTGTCTGGCGTTAAAAATGGTGCAGATAGCCAAATCGTTTATTCACAGTTCATTCAAGAAGTGAAAGATGGGCGAATCGCCAAAGTGCAGATCGATGGGCGTGTGTTGCACGGCACAACGCGTGATGGCAAAAAATTTAATTCTTATGCGCCAACAGATCCTTGGTTAGTTTCTGATTTATTGAAAAACAACGTAATCGTAGAGGCGAAGCCAGAAGAGGAGCAGTCGTTGCTGATGAGCCTGTTTGTTTCATGGTTCCCAATGATTTTGTTAATAGGTGTGTGGATATTCTTTATGCGTCAAATGCAGGGTGGCGGCAAGGGTGGCGGCCCATTCTCATTTGGTAAAAGCAAGGCACGTCAACTAGACGAGGGCGCCAATCAAACGACCTTTGCCGATGTTGCTGGTTGCGATGAAGCTAAAGAAGAAGTATTTGAGTTGGTTGAGTTTTTGCGCGACCCAACAAAATTCCAGAAATTAGGCGGAAAAATTCCGCATGGTGTTTTGATGGTAGGCCCTCCGGGCACGGGTAAAACTTTGTTGGCACGTGCAATTGCTGGCGAAGCAAAAGTGCCTTTCTTCTCAATTTCTGGTTCTGATTTTGTTGAAATGTTCGTGGGTGTAGGTGCTTCTCGTGTGCGTGACATGTTTGAGCAAGCCAAGAAAAGCTCGCCTTGCATTATTTTTATTGATGAGATTGACGCGGTAGGCCGTAGTCGTGGTGCTGGAACAGGCGGTGGCAATGACGAGCGCGAACAAACATTAAACCAATTGTTGGTCGAGATGGATGGTTTTGAAGGTAATACTGGCGTCATTGTGATTGCCGCGACTAACCGTGCTGATGTGCTAGATAAAGCTTTGTTGCGTCCAGGTCGTTTTGATCGTCAGGTGATGGTTTCGTTGCCAGATATTAAAGGTCGTGAGCAGATTTTAATGGTACATATGCGTAAAGTACCAGCTGATGCCGATGTTCAAGCAAGTGTTTTGGCGCGTGGGACACCTGGTTTTTCTGGTGCTGATTTAGCCAACCTTGTGAATGAAGCAGCGCTTTTTGCTGCTCGTCGCAATAAACGTACTGTCGATATGCAGGATTTTGAAGATGCTAAAGATAAAATCTTCATGGGGCCTGAACGTAAATCTATGGTGATGCGTGAAGAGGAGCGTCGAAATACGGCGTATCACGAATCTGGTCATGCGGTGGTGGCTAAATTACTGCCTAAAGCGGATCCTGTGCATAAAGTAACGATTATGCCTCGTGGTTGGGCGTTAGGATTGACTTGGCAGTTGCCAGAGTTTGATCGTATTAGCAATTACAAAGACAAGATGCTTGAAGAAATTTCTATTTTGTTTGGTGGGCGTATTGCTGAAGAAATCTTCATGAATCAGATGTCTACTGGCGCTTCAAATGACTTTGAACGAGCTACTAAGCTAGCTCGTGCAATGGTTACCAAATACGGTATGAGTGATGCGCTTGGTACCATGGTGTATGCTGGTGATGAGCAAGATTCTTTCTTTGGTAGCATGAGTTCTAAAACGGTATCTGAAGCTACACAACAAAAAGTGGATGCTGAAATTCGCCGTATATTGGATGAGCAATACGCTATCGCACGTAAGCTGCTAGAAGATCATCGAGATAATGTTGATGCTATGGCAGCAGCGTTGATGGAATACGAAACAATCGACGCGGACCAGATTAATGACATTATGGCGGGCATTCCAGTGCGCCCACCTAAGCCAACACAAAGCAAGGTTAACCCACCTCGGAGTTCAGGTTCTTCTGGCTCAGATGCGGCAGCGGCTCCACAACCAACAGCTAAATCTTAGATATCAACTAAGATGTTTAAAAACTAAAAGGGCTAGAGTTTAGCCCTTTTTTACTGGTCATTTTGAGACTCACTTTAATTAAAATCACTTATGCGATCTCACTCTCCAATGTCAAACCAATTCGTCTGTGGCAAATATCATTTAACATTTAATCGTCCACACGTTATGGGGATTGTTAATGTCACGCCAGACTCATTTTCTGATGGAGGCAAGTTTTTCAATACAGATCGTGCTGTGGAACATGCGCTTGGTTTAATTAAGGATGGTGCTGATATTTTGGATATTGGTGGCGAGTCTACCCGCCCAGGCGCATTGCCAGTGAGTTTAGATGAAGAGTTAAGTCGTGTGATTCCAGTCATACAGGCCTTGAGTAAAGTCAGCACAGTTCCATTGTCGATTGATACCTATAAGCCAGAGGTTATGCGGCAGGCGATAGCCGCTGGAGCGGATATTGTGAATGATGTTTGTGCTTTGCAACAAGAAGGGGCTTTAGAGGTCGTTGCAAATGGCAATGTGGGTGTTTGTTTGATGCATATGCAAGGTACGCCGCAAACGATGCAGTTAGAACCGCATTATTTGGATGTGGTGAGTGAGGTGAGCGATTTTCTAAAAGCTCGCCTGCAGGTGGCATTAGATTCTGGCATAAGTAAGAATCGTATTTTGCTTGATCCAGGATTTGGTTTTGGTAAAACTACTGCGCATAATGTGACGTTGATTCAGTGTTTAGATCGATTAGTGGATATTGGACAGCCTTTATTAGTCGGGCTTTCACGTAAAGCAGTGTTGGGTAAGTTAGTGGGCGGCGATGAACAGCAGCGGCTCCATGCTGGGATAGCAGCGTCAGTGATATCGGCCATGAAAGGTGCAAAAATTGTACGCGTACACGATGTAAAGGCAACGGTGGATGCGCTGAAAGTTGTTGCAGCTACAATGACAGTTAATTGATTGTTACAAAATTTAAGTAAGCTTAATGAAGGAATTTTATGTCTAAAAAATACTTTGGTACTGATGGAATACGTGGCAAAGTGGGTCAGGCGCCGATTACGCCAGACTTCGTCATGCGCTTGGGATATGCGGCTGGCCGAGTGCTTACCAGTATAGAAAGTAATTTGGCCAAGGGTGCGCATCCAGCGGTATTGATTGGTAAAGATACCCGAATTTCTGGATATATGTTGGAGTCTGCTTTAGAGGCAGGGCTTTCTGCGGCTGGTGTTGATGTGTTGATGACTGGTCCTATGCCAACTCCTGCTGTGGCTTATTTAACAAGGGCACTGCGTGCTCAAGCGGGTGTGGTGATTTCAGCTTCTCACAATCCTTTTTATGATAATGGCATTAAATTCTTTTCTAGTCTTGGCACTAAATTGCCAGATGATGTTGAACATGCCATTGAGGCAGAGCTAGATAAGCCCATGCAGGTGATGGAATCAGCGAGTTTGGGTAAAGTCAGACGTATTGATGATGCAGCTGGGCGTTATGTTGAGTTCTGTAAAAGTACATTTCCCAACACCTTAGATTTACGTGGGCTTAAAATTGTATTGGATTGCGCCCACGGTGCTACTTACCATGTGGCACCGCCAGTATTTCATGAGTTAGGTGCGGAAATCATTGTGATTGGACATCAACCAGATGGAATCAATATTAACCATGAAGTAGGGTCTACTCATCCGCAAGCATTACAGAAAGCCGTTGTTGAGCATCATGCTGATTTAGGTATCGCATTTGATGGTGATGGTGATCGTGTGATGATGGTAGATGCAGGCGGCAATCTGCTAGATGGAGACCAACTGCTTTATATTATTGCTGCGGCGCGTCAGCAAAGTAGTACTTTGCAAGGTGGTGTGGCCGGTACTTTAATGACTAACTTGGCGTTAGAGCACAAGCTGGCTGCTATGAACATTCCATTTGCACGTGCAAAAGTGGGTGATCGCTACGTGCTGGAGCTTTTAAATCAGCGTGGTTGGCAATTAGGTGGTGAGAATTCTGGTCATATTTTAACTTTAGATAAACATAGTAGCGGCGACGGTATTATTGCAGCATTGCAAGTGTTGCAAGCGGTGATTCAAAGTAATCAAACCTTAGGTCAGTTACGTGCTGATTTAACGCTTTATCCTCAAGTGTTGATTAACGTGAAAACGGCCAAGAAAATTGATTTAGAGCAGCATGTTGAAATTCAAGCAGCCGTAAAGTTAGCAGAAAAAGAACTTGCTGATTCTGGGCGTGTTTTGCTCAGAGCATCAGGAACCGAGCCTAAGATTCGTGTCATGGTTGAGGGTGAAAATCAGTCGCAGGTGCAAATGTTGGCACAACGCATTGCAGACGTGGTCACCCAAGCAACAAGCTAGTTAAACTGGCTTGTTTGTTCAAGTTTAGTCAGGACATTTAAGTAACTAGCCTAGTCAATAAAGGTTCACATTTCTTTCATCATTCATTCATATTGCGATGACATGCTTACCAGCAGAATCAAGTGATAGGAGTGTTTATGACATACAGAATGCGTTTATATATCAATCGCATGCACCAATTTGATAGCCATCTATGTGTGGCGGTTAATCACACCAGTCAATATAGGCTGATAAGAGACTATTTTAGAGTAGTCAGTCGATTGGGTGATGGTGTGTTCTGGTATGGCTTGATGATTGGAATTCTTATCATCAATGCGTCTCAAGGCGTTATGCCTGTATTTCACATGGCACTTGCAGGCTTATTTGGCACCTTGCTTTATAAATGGTTAAAAGGCAAAACATTACGGCCTCGCCCATATGAGGTGCATCAGGACGTATGGCTTACGGGTAAACCTTTAGATAAGTTTAGTTTTCCGTCAGGACATACTTTGCATGCTGTGATATTTACTTTGGTTGCCATTTCTTACTACCCCCAACTTGCGGTCGTTTTAGTACCTTTTGCCGTTATGATAGGGTTATCTCGTGTTGTATTGGGTTTGCATTACCCTAGTGATGTCTTGGCTGGAGCAGGCATTGGTGCCGCGATTGCTGGGCTTTCATTTCTGATTAACCCTGTTTTTTAAGTATCTTTAATGGTTTACTGGCTAAGCTAAGGTAGGTCTGGATACAGGCCTACTTCATCTGCAAAGTATTGAATTGGTCTTGGGTGTAGTCGATGTAAATGGCTGAGACATTGCGCACGCCAATAGTCTAGTTGTTGAACGCTAAGGTTCTTCAATTCAGGTTCAAAAATAGGTTTGTGGCCATTGAGTACAGTGCCGATTTCTTCAATAGCCACCTGTGTTTTAGCAATGTAATAAACAAAGTGTTTTAGCACTCGTTTATCTACTAAGCGCAGCAGCCCGTATATCACATGTGGCAGTTTCACAAAGCGCAACACGCCATCCCAAAATGCTAGCCGTTGTAAAGCTTGTTTAGTTAAATGCTCAGGGCAGCGGAATTGTACAGAAATGAATCGAGTAATCATGCCTTGATGTTGATTCAGTAATGCGCGAGGAGAGGTGTTTAGCAATGGCGCTAGATGAGCATCCATCGCCCACTCCGATATGATGTGCGTCAACATTTCATTTTTATGCCACATGGCCTCGTGAGCGGGTACAAAATGGTTGTGCGCAATCACATCAATGTATAAATGGCTGACGTATCCAATGGCAAGTGCTAACTCTTCATCAGATTGTGCGGCTAGCATCAGTTGATGGGCATTTTCCCATAAATGTGTGTGCCGAAAACGATGGCTAACAATTGCAAGATCAGGTAAACAAGCTCCTGCCATAACTAGATCAGGAAACTGCTTAATCACGTTTTGCAGTCTAGGATCCAGTAATGGCATAGCCCACAACAGTGATTGGGCAAAATAGAGGTGGGTAAATAATCCCCATGCATTGGCATCTATGGAGTAGCAGCAGAAGGGTAGCCACCAGTAAGCTTTGTGGATGAATGTCTTTACTCGCATGAGGCATAATTTGCCATGTAAGTGTGATTGATTTAAGACAAATTCATGATGAATTCATGACATAGCATTCGATGCTTCATGCAGCAGTTGAATAGATAGGTCATATTCAATATAAGATTAAACAATTCATAAAGCTGTCATATTTAATCGTTAATGTGCTGAGTAACTCATTGATTATATAAGGTGGTTTTGGGGGCTTATGAAAATTTTATTTATATCAGATGTTTATTTTCCGCGTATTAATGGCGTATCGACTTCAATTAGAACCTTTGTTGAGCAAATGCAAAGCTTAGGTCATGAGGTGCATTTGGTTGCACCAGATTACGGAGTGGCTACAGCAGATGAGGCTTGGATTAAACGTATTCCAGCACGTAGTATTTATTTTGATCCTGAAGATAAATTGATGAAATACAGTGAGGCTATGAAGTTGTTGCCGGAATTGGAACAGGAGGGCTACGATGCCATTCATGTTCATACTCCATTTGTGGCACATTACTTAGGGCTTAAATTGGCAGCTAAACTTAATGTGCCTTGCGTTGAAACGTACCATACTTTTTTTGAAGATTATTTACATCATTATTTGCCATGGGTGCCAAAAATGATGGCGCGTAGGTTGGCTAGAACAATCTCAAGAAGGCAATGTAATGCGATGGATGCGATAGTTGCCCCATCACAACCTATGCTAGATGTGCTGCGTGGGTATGGTGTAAAAACTGCGGCAGAAGTGATTCCTACTGGGTTACAAGAAAGTAGCTTTAAAGAAGCCGATGGTAAGGCTTTTAGATTGAAATATAACATTCCGTTAGAACGACCAATGTTGTTATATGTGGGTCGTGTTGCGTTTGAAAAGAATATTGATTTTTTGATATGGGTAGTCAAATTGTTGAGTGAAGACCGCCCTGATGTTTTATTGGTAGTCACTGGTGAAGGTCCTGCAGAAGCTAGTTTACATAAGTTAGTGAAAGATCTCAGTATCGAAAAAAATGTAAAATTTATTGGCTATTTAGACCGCAGTACAGAATTAAATGCCTGTTATGAGTCTGCTGATATGTTTGTTTTCTCATCTAAGAGTGAAACGCAAGGCTTAGTGTTGTTAGAAGCAATGGCGCAATCTACGCCAGTAGTGGCGATTGCCGAGCTAGGTACAGCCTCCATTTTAATTGAAGGCGAAGGCGCCTTAATTTCAAAAGAAGATACGCTGGAGTTTGCTGAAAAAGTACATCAACTATTAATTTATCCTGAGCTACGTTTTGAGCTAGGTAAACGTGCAAAAGCTTATGTATTGGACAAGTGGACAGCTAAACTACAGGCAGAGCGGATGGTTAAATTTTACTCACAATTGGTTAGTTCTCATGTGAATACTGTTCAATTCAGCTCTAGTCGTGCAGTGAGTCTTGAGCAGACGGTTGGCTAATTAGAGTTTAAAGTGATTTGATTGGAAATTAAAAAGCCAGCTTAAGCTGGCTTTTTAATGGGTTATTGCCGAGGCTAAAAATTAGCCAAATTTACCAGTAATGTAATCTTCAGTTTCTTTGCGGCTTGGGCGAGTGAAAATAGTATCGGTATCGCCGAACTCCATAAGCTCACCTAAATACATATAAGCGGTGTAATCTGAAACGCGTGCTGCTTGTTGCATATTGTGAGTCACAACCAGTATTGTTAACTTATGCTTGAGTTCACTCATTAACTCTTCAATATTGGCGGTTGCAATTGGGTCTAGTGCTGAAGTTGGCTCATCAAACAGCATGATTTCAGGGTCTGTTGCTAAAGCGCGAGCGATACATAAGCGTTGTTGCTGACCACCAGATAAATTAAATGCCAAATCTTGTAATCTATCTTTAACTTCATTCCATAACGCAGCGCCCTTGAGTGCTTCTTCAACCTTATCATCCAACCTGCGCTTATTGTTTTCGCCACGCACGCGTAAGCCATAGGCAACGTTTTCGTATATGGATTTTGGGAACGGATTAGGTTTTTGAAACACCATGCTGATGCGCATGCGTACTTCAATTGGGTCAACATCTTTTTCGAGGATATTCGTATTGTCGGGGTGCATGACAATTTGACCTTCGTATTTGTTACCGGGGTACAAATCATGCATGCGGTTAAAGCAGCGCAAGTATGTTGATTTACCGCAGCCAGAAGGTCCAATAAGGGCTGTAATTTTATTTTCATATAGCGGCATGGAAACATTTTTAACTGCATGGTTTCCGCCGTTATAGTAGAAGCTCAGGTTACGTGCTTCAGCTTTGACAGTCTGAGTTGTTGTAATCATGAAAAAGTAGATTCCCGTTAATAAGTATTCAGTTTAATTGCTCATTACCATTTGATGTTTTGACGCATTTTGTAACGCATTCTGATGGCAAATCCATTCATAAGCAGCGTGACCAAGATGATAATCACACCAGCTGCCGCTGCGTTTACATGGAATGCCTCGCTTGGTCTAGATAGCCAGCTAAACATTTGGATAGGCAGTACTGTAAAGCCAGAAGACAGCCATTCAAAATTAAGGAATGGTGCACTTGTTGTGAAAGGTGAAGGTGGTAAGAATGCAATAAAAGTGAGTGCGCCGATGGTAATGATGGGAGCAGTTTCACCGATGGCGCGCGCCATGCCAATAATTACGCCAGTAAGAATGCCGCCGAAAGAGTATTTAATCACATGGTCATGCACCACTTGCCATTTAGTGGCACCAACTGCATAAGCGGCTTCTCTGATTGCAACGGGAATGCTTCTTATAGCCTCACGCGTCGATACGATGACTATAGGCATAATCAGTAAGCCTAGCGTTAGCCCAGCAGTTAAAATGCTTTGGCCAAAGCCAAGCATATAAACAAAGAGACCTAGTGCTAACAAACCATAGATGATTGACGGTACAGCAGCTAAATTGGAAACGTTGATTTCAATCAGATCAGACAACCAATTTTTAGCTGCGTACTCTTCAAGATAAATGGCTTCCATGACACCAATAGGTACAGCTGAGATAAACGTTACTGTCATGACAAGTGTTGAGCCAACTAATGCTGATAACAAGCCGGCGCTTGATGCGCGGCGTGACGGAAAGCTGGTATAGAATTCAGCAGACATTAACTTCGGATAGCCACTTTGAATCAGATCAATGAATAAAGTGAGTAATGTTAATAAGCCAATCATCAGACATAACAAGCCGATGACAGAGAAAATATAGTCATTGAGCTTATGGCGCTTAATCATTGCGCGCACTTCGTCAAGATTTTTTAGCGTACTCGATTGTGATGGATGATTCATTTTAATATCTCTCACTGTATTTTTTACGGGTGATGTGGCCAATAATGTTGAGTGTTAATGTCATTAGCATGAGCACTAAACCCGCAGCAAAAATACTTTGATAACCAATGCTGCCGTGAGGTAAGTCACCCATAGCCACTTGCACGATATAGGCAGTAATCGTTGCGGCTGCATCCATTGGGTTGAAGGTCAGATTTGGTTGCTGACCTGCGGCAATAGCTACTACCATGGTTTCACCAATTGCACGTGAAACGCCTAAAATGTAAGCGGCCACAATGCCAGAGGTTGCTGCTGGGGTAATTACCTTGATGGCGGTCTGAAAGCGTGTTGCACCCATGGCGTAAGAGCCTTCACGC
>CAYQZK010000002.1:0-34226 GCA_964422015.1 uncultured Methylotenera sp. | reverse complement strand
GGAATCACCAGGATGCCAATCACGATGCCTGAACGGAGCATGTTAAAGGTAGGTAGCTCTGGCATGAAGAATTGCAGCATGGGCGTGACCAATAGCAGTGCAAAGAAGCCGAAAACAATCGTAGGTACCCCTGCTAGTAATTCTAGCGTTGGTTTTACCGTTTCTCGTACTTTATGTGATGCAAATTCGGATAGATAAATGGCGCTGATTGTGCCTATTGGAATGGCAATCAGTAGGGCTACGCCGGTCACTGTGAGTGTGCCTGATACTAGCGGCAAAATGCCGTAGCGAGGGTTTTCAAACAACGGCGTCCAAACTGTGTCTGTTAAGAAATCAACAACGCTGACCACTTCAAAAAAACTGTATGACTCATAGAGTAAAATCCCCATGATTGCTGTGGTGGTGAGCACTGCAGAGAGTGCTGCGAGCAATAATACAAATTCAATCAAACGTTCCTTCAAATGACGTGTGAAGTTTTTTGAGAGACGATCACTAATTTGTAGATCTGGTAGATTTAGCGGATTATTTGTCAATTGATTAACCGTATTCAAGTTATGTACACCAGCAACATTGTATCGTGATTAGCAATAGCAATATAGAGTTAAGAAAAGCCTAATTGGGGACACTTGTAAAATCAAGTGCCCCCAAATAGTACGTATTGATTAGCTTACTTGATTCTAGCTAACAACTCTTCGATTTTAACGCCAACTTCAGCCTTGCCGCCAAAGCCTGTACCCGGTTTCAGTGCTTTCCAGTGTGTAATTACAGCATTTTGCTCTTTTGCAGGCAATGCCACATATTTCACTTCTTCAATCAGCGGTTTGCTGTTTTCTAGGTAGTAGTTAACAAATGCTTTTACCTCAGGCTTGAAAGCTGCAGCTGTTGCATTTACATAGATAAAGATTGGGCGTGAAAGCGGCTGGTATGTGCCATCTTCAACTGTTGCTTTTGACGGCAACACAGCAGGCTTACCCGCTTTTTCGATAATGGCAACAGCATCTAATTTAGCTTGGTTTTCTTCGAAATATGCATAGCCGAAGTATCCGAGAGCGCCTACGTCACCAACAACACCTTTAACTAGAACATTGTCATCTTCTGAAGCAGTAAAATCACCACGGCTTGATTTGGCTTTACCTACAATCGCTTCAGTAAAGTAGTCAAATGTGCCTGAGTCTGCACCTGGGCCAAATAACTTAAGCGGTGTGTTTGGCCAAGCTGGGTTGACTTGATTCCAAGTTTTAATTTTACCTTGCGCTGCTGGCTCCCATATTTTTTTAAGCTCAGCCGCTGTCATTTTTTTAGCGAAGTCATTTTTTTGGTTGATTACAACGGTAAGTGCGTCATAAGCAACTGGCAGCTCGATAAATTGAACACCAGCTTCTTTACAGGCGTCGATTTCTTTTTGCAAAATTGGACGAGATGCGTTTGAAATATCTGTTTCACCACGGCAGAATTTCTTAAAACCACCGCCAGTACCTGAAATGCCAACAGTAACTTTTGCTTTGTTTACTTTTTGAAATTCTTCAGCAACCGCTTCAGTGATTGGGTAAACCGTACTTGAACCATCAATCTTGATGATTTTGTCAGCAGCAACAGCGTGTGATGTTGCAAATGTAGCTGCAACTAAAGCTGCGATACGCATAGATTTAAAAAGCATTGTATTCATAATGTCTCCATCAAAATTAAAAGTTGTTTCTTGAGCTGCTGTGATTTTAGATGTCAATTGTGACAACTTTATGACAAAAAATGAAGTAATAAAATGGCCTCTACAGAGGCCTTTTAGGAAGGGCGTTCTGGTTTTAGTTATTTTAAGAACGTGTTGCCAAAGTGGTAAGCCGCTGCAGCGATTAAGCCAGAACATGGAATAGTAAACACCCATGCCCATACAATGCGAGAAGCTAATCCCCAGCGTACAGCTGAAGCTCTGCGCGATATCCCTACGCCTACAATTGCACCTGTAATGGTGTGTGTGGTAGAGACTGGAATACCTAAATAAGTGGCAAGAAATAAGGCGATGGCACCTGAGGTTTGTGCAGCAAAGCCACCACTAGGGCGAATGCGTGTAATGCCCATGCCCATGGTGCGCACAATACGCCAACCACCAAATAGTGTGCCTAACGCCATGGCAATTTGACATGAGATAATCACCCAACCTTGAATTTCAAAGTTGTCTTGATAGTGGTTAGCGTAGAGTAGTGCAGTGATAATGCCCATGGTTTTTTGTGCATCGTTACCGCCATGCCCTAAGCTATAAAGAGATGAAGAAACAAATTGAAGTCTGTTAAAGCGTCTTTCAGTTGGGTAGGGGGAAGATTTTTCAAATATCCACAATATGGCAATCATGAGCAGTAGTGCCAGCAGCATGCCAAAAAGAGGGGAAAGAATAATGGCTGCGCTGGTTTTAATTAGGCCTGCTGCCACGATGGCGCCAGTGCCAGCTTTAGCGATACCAGCTCCAACTAGCCCACCTACTAAGGCGTGTGAGGATGATGACGGAATGCCAAACCACCAAGTAATTAAGTTCCAGATAATGGCACCGCATAACGCGCCAAAAATGACGGCATTATCAACAATGTCTGGGTCAATAATACCTTTGCCTATCATTTTAGCTACTGCCGTACCAAAAACTAAAAATGCAATAAAGTTGAAAAATGCGGCCCACATCACTGCCGCTTGAGGGGTTAACAAACGGGTAGAAACCATGAGCGCAATGGAGTTGGCTGCGTCGTGAAAGCCATTCATAAAGTCAAACATTAGGGCGACAATCACAAGTAGCCCAATGATGATTAATCCGTGTTCAATCATGAAGTTAGACCTTTAAATACGCTCAAGCACAACACCGTGAATTACGTCTGCAACATCTTCGCAGCTATCAACAGCCTCTTCCAATAGATCGTAGAGTTCTTTAGAGCGTATCAGGGTGCGTGCATCGGTAACCTCAGCAAATAAACGATGCATGCCGGAACGCATGACATGATCAGCTTCCCCTTCAATACTGCTAATTTCTTCGCAGGTGCGTAAAATGCGCTCTGCATTTTTCATGTCGGATAGCATGTTGACAGTTTCATGCACCTTTTCTGTGGCGCGCAATAGTATTTGGCTAAGAGCAACCATCTCAGGTGTAAAGCTTGTGTGGCCATAAATTTTGGCACTTTGTGGAATGTCTTCTATGTAGTCGATAATGTCATCTAGAGCCATAGCCAGTTCGCGAATTTCACGGCGATCGAATGGTGTAATGAATGTTTTGTGTAAAGAAAGCAGAATTTCTTTGGTGTATTCATCTGCTTGGGACTCTATTTTTCTAATCTGAGCAAAATGTTCGTCAAATTTATCTGCATCACTCACTGCTGACATTAGCGCCAAGACCTTTGCACCATTTACAGCGCAATCTGCCAAGTTGTTAAACAGCACAAAATAATTGTCATTGCGTGGTGATACTGCAGTCATAATTTTGTTAAAAATGACACTTGCCATGTTTACACTCCCTCTTTTATTACAGTTTTGTTTCAATTTTTATGGTGACTCAGTTTAACCGCCTGTTAGAGTTTCTGCGAGTATTAAGTTGCTATAATTTGCCACAATATTAACAACTATTGATTTACATCATGAAAAAAATCACGATCTACCATAACCCCGCATGCGGAACATCTCGTAACACTTTAGCAATGATACGTGCTAGCGGCGTTGAACCTGAGGTTATTGAGTATTTGAAAAATCCACCAAGTCGCGATCGCCTGCTTGAATTGATTGCGGCAATGGGCATCAGTCCACGTGATTTATTGCGTGAAAAGGGTACGCCGTTTAATGAGCTTGGGTTGGGAGATGTGAGCTTGTCGGATGATGTGCTAATTGATGCGATGTTGCAGCACCCTATCTTAATTAATCGTCCGATTGTAGTCAGTGATAAAGGTGCGAAATTATGCCGTCCATCTGAATTGGTGTTGCCACTTTTACCTCATGCATTAGTGAATGATTTTGTGAAAGAAGATGGTGAAGTGGTTAAGGCGGTAACTAATTAAAAAGCAGCATTCTGAGCAGGTCGAATGGTGCTGTATAATCACGCTTTTTTGTAAATCGATTTTTAGTGATTATGGAAGCAGAACAACTCAATATTATTGCCAATCGCCTCGTCGATTTGAGCGAGCGCAACAACTCCCTTAGGGGGTATCTTTGACTTTGAAACTAAAAGTCAACGTTTAGCCGAAGTTAACGGCCTGTTAGAAGACCCAAAAGTTTGGGATGACAACACAAAAAGCCAAAAATTAGGTAAAGAAAAGCGTGAGTTAGAGCTGATGGTGAACAGTTTAATTACTGTGCAATCAGGTTTAAAAGATGCGCAAGAGTTGTTTGAAATGGCGCGCGAAGAGAATGATGACGATACGCTGTTAAGTGTTGAAAGCGACTCCGAGGCATTAGAGAAGCAAATTGCCGAGATGGAATTTAGGCGTATGTTCTCTGGCCCGATGGATGCCAATAATTGCTTTATTGAGTTCCAGTCAGGCAGTGGTGGTACTGAAGCGCAAGACTGGGCCAATATGTTGCTCAGAATGTATTTGCGCTACTGTGAGCGTAAAGGCTTTAAGGTTGAAGTGCTGGAAGAGTCTGAGGGCGATGTGGCGGGAATCAAAGGCGCATCGATTAAGGTATCTGGCGATTATGCTTATGGCACGCTAAGAACAGAAAATGGTGTGCATCGTTTGGTGCGTAAGTCACCTTTCGATTCAAACGCTAAGCGTCATACCAGCTTTGCCAGTGTGCAAATCTTCCCTGAGGTCGATGATTCTATTCAAATTGACATTAACCCTGCTGATTTGCGTATTGATACTTATCGCGCCAGTGGTGCAGGTGGCCAACATATTAATAAGACAGACTCTGCAGTGCGTATTACGCACATTCCTACCAACACGGTAGTGCAATGTCAGAATGACCGTTCGCAACATCGCAATAAAGATGAAGCAATGAATATGCTAAAAGGCGCGCTTTATAATCTGGAGTTGAATAAGCGCAATCAGGAAAAACAAGCTTTGGAAGATGCTAAAACTGATATCGGTTGGGGGCATCAAATCAGGTCTTATGTGCTGGATCAATCACGTATTAAAGATTTGCGTACCAGCGTAGAAATTGGCAATACTCAAGGGGTGCTAGATGGCGACCTTGACCCATTTATTACAGAAAGTTTGAAGCAGGGAGTATGAGCGTGAGTAACCAAGAAAATAATGAAGTGGTAGCAGTAGATGAAAACCACGTAATCGCTGAACGTCGCGAAAAATTAAAAGCCATTCGTGAAAACGCTAAAGAAAATGGTGGCGTTGCGTTTCCCAATGATTTTAAGCCGGAGCATCATGCAGCTGTTTTGCATGCAGAGTTTGGTGGTTTTGAAAATGAAATCTTAGACCCTAAAGCCGTACATGTGAGTATTGCTGGTCGCATGATGCTAAAACGCGTGATGGGCAAGGCTAGTTTTGCCACAGTGCAAGACAGTACTGGTCGCATTCAGTTATTTATTTCAAAAGATAATCTTACCGATGCTAATGGTGAAGCGATTTACGATGCATTTAAACATTGGGATTTGGGTGATATTGTTGCCGCTAAAGGCGTGCTATTTAAAACCAAAACAGGCGAACTTTCTGTAAAGGTATCAGAGTTACGCTTGCTCACTAAATCATTGCGCCCGTTGCCAGAGAAGTTTCATGGTTTGCAAGATCAAGAAGTGAAATATCGCCAGCGTTATGTTGATTTAATCGTCTCTGAAGAAACGCGCGCTACATTTATTGCGCGCAGTAAAGTAGTTTCAGCCATTCGTGGTTTTATGCTGGAAAATCAATTTTTAGAAGTTGAAACGCCTATGTTACACCCAATTCCTGGGGGCGCCTCAGCTAAGCCTTTTATTACGCACCACAATGCCTTGGATATGCAAATGTTCATGCGTATTGCACCAGAATTGTATTTAAAACGCTTGGTAGTGGGTGGTTTTGAGCGTGTGTTTGAAGTAAACCGCAACTTCCGCAATGAGGGCTTAAGCGTACGCCATAACCCAGAATTTACCATGATGGAATTTTACGCAGCCTATACCGATTATTTATGGTTAATGGACTTCACCGAGCGTTGCATTCGCACTGCAGCAATTGCAGCAACGGGTTCAGCCGTGTTGCAATATCAAGGTCGTGAGCTAGATTTAAGCAAGCCATTCCACCGACTGACCATTGTGGGTGCGATACAAAAATATGCGCCACAATACACTAATGAACAGTTGCACGATGCTAACTTCTTACGCGCAGAAATACTCAAGTTCGGCACCAAGCCATTTGACCATGCGGGCTTAGGCGCATTGCAACTCGCCTTGTTTGAAGAAACGGCTGAAAGCCAGTTGTGGGAACCTACCTATATTATTGACTACCCAGTAGAAGTGTCGCCTTTAGCGCGTGCTTCTGATAGTAACCCAGAAATCACCGAGCGTTTTGAACTCTTTGTGTGCGGCCGTGAAATCGCAAACGGTTTTAGTGAGTTGAATGATGCTGAAGACCAAGCCGCACGTTTCCACGCGCAAATGAAAGCAAAAGAAGCAGGTGATCATGAAGCCATGTATTACGATGCTGATTTTATCCGCGCTTTGGAATACGGCATGCCGCCAACCGGTGGTTGTGGCATTGGTATTGACCGCTTGGTGATGATGATTACCGACAGCGCCAGTATTCGTGATGTGATTCTCTTCCCGCATATGCGCGCAGAAAGCTAATCTTTAAATTAAGGGCTATTGTGTAGCCTTGTTTAAGATGAAAACCGCCTAGTCCACGTTTTGTACTAGGCGGTTTTTTTATTGTTGTAAAAATGCAACAGGTGTTGTTAATAATTGACTAATTAGCTCTTTGTCATCAAATTGTCATAATCAAAACCCAAAATCACATGTGTTGAAAAAACGCGGTAATGATGATTTATATATGGAGATTTTGATGAATTTTAAATTACGTAATTTAGTAGCAAATGCCTTGATTGGCGGCGCTTTATTTGGTTTTGGAGTCAATGCATCTGCTGACTCTACTAACGATATCGTGAATGCCCTAGTTGCAAAAGGTGTGCTGACAGAGGAAGAAGGCGCGCTGTTAACCAAGGGGCATGCATACGAAGTAGAAGGGGCAAAGAAGAAAGAAAGCAAAGCTTGGACTAGCCATATTAAACTTAATGGTTATGTGCAAAATCGTGTAACCACCATGACGGGTGGTGATGAGGGTATAGCCTTGTGGCCAGACCCATCAGTAGGTGACGATGATTCTGGCGGAGCTGGTCAAAACTTCCGTATTCGCCGTGCTCGTATTATTTTCTCAGGTCAAGTGGGTGATCATTTAGGATTCTACATCCAGCCAGACTTTGCCAGCTCTGCTGGTTCGTTTGGAACTCAAACTAGTAACACTTCTGGAAGTTTTTCTAACAACGTTGCACAGCTTCGCGATGCTTACGGTGATATTTTTATTGATAAAGATAAAGTGCATCGTTTCCGTGTCGGTCAATCTAAAGTGCCTTTTGGTTATGAAAACCTGCAATCATCCTCTAATCGTTTAGCCTTAGACCGGGTTGATGCACTCAACAGCGCGGTGCGTGATGAGCGTGATACAGGTGTGTTTTACTACTATACGCCAACGAAAGTTCAAGAGTTGTTTAAAGAAATTGCAGACAAAAATCTAAAACATACGGGTAACTACGGTATGTTTGCTGCTGGTATGTACATGGGACAAGGCGCTAATCAAAATGATTTGAACGATAATTACCATAGTGTGGCTCGTTTTACATACCCATGGAAAACAGATTCAGGTCAGATTTTTGAAGCAGGTATTCAAGCATATAAAGGTACATATGTTAGATCTTCTGGAACTTATTTTAGAAATGGCGGTAACGCATTTAATGCATCACTAACTAACACATTGATAGGCGGTGGTAGTGTGGGTGCTGTTAATGCTAGTACTGGTTTGACTGCTTCTAATGCGGTTGGAAATGTTGCAAGACCTTTTATTGATCCACAATATCGAAAAAATGGTTCATCTTCAAACGGTGAATTTGATGACGAGCGTGTCGCAGTGAGTTTCCGTATGTACCCTCAACCTTGGGGCTTAGAGGGCGAGTGGAATTGGGGTACTTCACCAGGCTTAGATGTTAATGGAGTCAATGCTTCTGGTCTAAGAACGGGTGCCATTAAGAACCGTTCTATCCATGGCGGTTATATTCAAGGCTCTTACTTCGCTAACGATGTTAATTTGTTCAATACAAACATTGGTAATTTGAATCCATATATCAAATGGCAATATTATGATGGCTTTAATAAAGCCGAAACCAATGCGCCTGCAAATCATGTCAATGATTGGGAGTACGGTGTTGAGTGGCAAATTGCACCAGAAGTTGAATTGGCTGCTGTTTACCACCATATGAAACGTACTAATCTGACAACTAGTGGTCAGTTTAATGCCTTGGAAGGTTCCTACAAGACATTTAATGCTGAAGCGTTGCGCGTTCAGTTGCAGTACAACTTCTTCTAAGTTAAGTTTTATTTGCAAGTTTTTAACCCCGCAATTGCGGGGTTTTTTTACGCCATCAATATTGCAAGTAGTAATATAAATTGGTTTCTAGGGCACATGTTTGAGGTTATTGGCGACGCTACCTACCAAGCCTTGTGTGATACATTTAAGGCTTGGTAAGTGGATTCCATTAAATGATAAAAAACAAAATAATGCCTTTGCTAGGTGTGCTAGCTGTGTTGTGCGTCATCAGTCTGCCCACTTATGCAGATGAAACTGAGGAAGATGGCCGCTTCTGGTGCAATGTGAACGCCACTGGGGCAATGCCACTGGAAAACTGGCGCTGGTATGCCGAACTTCAGCCGCGCTGGAGGCAAGAAGGCAAGCACTTGGATCAAGTGCTTTTGCGTCCTGCAGTTTCTTATGCGCTTTCAACACAGGCTAGCGTATGGTTGGGTTACGCTTATGTGGTCACACATCCTGCTAGCAAACCCGCTTTTGAAGAAAACCGCCTCTGGCAGCAGTTCTTGTACAATTTTTCTCCGATTCATTCACTCAATATTCAGAGCCGCACGCGTTACGAGCAGCGTTTTATTGAAAACTCAGTCGATACTGGCTATAAACTGCGTCAGATGTTTCGCTTCACCTTGCCTAGCGGTCTTAGCCCTCAGTTGCAGTGGGTACTTTATGATGAATATTTTATTAATCTGAATGATACGGATTATGGCGCTCAAAAAGGGTTTGATCAAAATCGAGCTTTTATAGGGGGTAATTGGGCGTTGAACCCTAATGCTAAGTTAGAAATTGGGTATCTTAACCAATACGTGAATCGGCATAAGAATATTGACGCGGAAAATCACGTGTTATCCACTACTTTGATGCTGACTTTTTAGGGGAGCTAATGTGAAAGATCAGTTATTCTTCTTGATAATAGCATTTGTTTTTTCTGGCGCGACGTTTGCAAGCGAAACGGCGCAGGAAGAAAAGCAGGCTTTAAGTTTGGGTGGATATCTTGAAACTTACTATATCCATGATTTTGATCATGGCTCAAGTGAAACACGCCCAAGTTTTGCCTATAGCCATAATAGGTTAGGGTCGCCAAGTATCAATCTAGCAATCATTAAGGCAAAGCTGGAGTCTGAAAACATCAGGGCAAATCTTGCTCTAGGTTCCGGTACTTACATGCGAGCCAACTATGCTTTGGAGCCTAATGATTTGCAAAAAGTATTTGAGGCAAACGTTGGTCTCAAATTGTCTGACCAACATAACTTGTGGCTTGATGCGGGCGTTTTGCCCTCTCATATTGGTTTTGAAAGTGCGATTGGGGCAGAGAATTGGACGTTGACAAGAAGTATTCTTGCCGACAATTCGCCCTATTTCGAGACGGGTTTGAGAGTTTCATATACTTCGGATGATGGCAAGTGGTATGCCAGCGGATTGCTGTTAAATGGCTGGCAACGCATCCAGCGACCGGACGGGAACACGATGCCATCATTTGGGCATCAACTCACTTACAAACCGAACTCTAAGATTACACTCAATAGCAGTTCATTTATTGGTAACGATAAGTCGGATCAAGACCGGAAGATGCGTTACTTTCATAATTTATACGGGCAATATCAGCTGAATGATGATTGGAGCTTGATTGCTGGTTTTGATATTGGTGCAGAACAAAAAGCGAGAAGTAGCAGCCACTACAATTTATGGTTTACTCCTATAGCTATTGCTCGATATCGCTATTCTGACAAGTTAGGTTTCTCGCTAAGAGCAGAATACTATCAGGATAAAAACGGGGTAATTGTTGATACAGGTACTCCCTCTGGTTTTAGAACGACGAGTTATTCTGCAAATGCTGATTTCAAGATGCTAAGTAATGTCACTTTGCGTGCAGAATTAAGAAAATTTCATAGTAAAGATAAACTCTTTCTGAATAATGACCAGCCAAGTCAAAACAACTTGATCGCCACAACGGCCATTATCTTTGCTTTCTAATTCAAAGAGTTTCTATCATAGGTGCAACATGCACCAATAAATACCAAATGCACTGATAATGTGCGGAATTTTCTTTTGAGGCCTCTAAATTTTAGAGGCCTTTTTCTTTCTTAAATATTCTCTACATCCTTATCTTTAAAGGGTTTCAGACCAGTCTATGCCTAATTTTTCATAGCTGGAACGGTATTTGCAGTGTATTGATTGTAAGCAACGTTCAACATGGTTAAGCGAGGCAAGCAATGATGAAACATTATCTTAGAGTATTTAATCTAGCCATCTTAGGTTCGACATTTTTTATTGGATGTTTAACTAATCATGCGTGGGCGATGCCTGCGGATGAAATGGTGCGTGAGTTGAATGCACAAGTGTTGCGAGTGCAAGTGAAGCACAATAATGGGTCTCATGGTCTTGGATCAGCTGTTGTCATTGCTAAAGACCAAGTGGTGACCAATTGCCATGTGGTGACTGATGCACGTGATGTTGAAGTGGTGGTGAACGGTACAGCGCATGTGGCTTCTGCTGTTAAGCCAGATTGGCATCATGATTTATGTATTTTAACGGTAGAAAACTTAGATGCACCTATTGCAAAAATAGGGGCTAGCAAAAGTTTGAAGTATGAGACTTCAGTTTTCACTGCAGGGTATCCCGATAAAACGACAGAGCCAGTGAATACTTTTGGGGTGGTAAAAGGCATGTTCCCCATGGATGATAGCGTGGTCATTCGCGGCACCAGTCCATTTAGATTAGGTGCTAGTGGCGGTGGTGTATTTGATGATTCAGGGTCTTTAGTTGGCATCATCACTTTAAAAAGCCGTGGTAGCGAAGCACATTATTACTACATGCCTGTAGAGTGGGTGAAATCATTAATGAACAAGCCTGCTCAGGCTTTAGGTGTTGAAAGTAAGAAACCTTTTTGGGCTGCAAGCGAAAAACAAAAACCGTACTTTATGCAAGTGGTGAAACCCTATGTTGCACATGACTGGACGTCTTTGTTAGCTGTTTCTCAAGATTGGGTGAGTAAAGAGCCTGAAGTGGCAGAGTCATGGTTTTATTTGGCAACAGCTGAGTATGAAACAAAGGCTTATGCTAAAGCTGAAGATCACTTTAAAAAAGCACTCTCATTAAATGGTGAGCATCGTCAAGCAATTGAGTATTTGAATAAAATTGCTGAGAAAACTGCAGCCATTAATCCAGCGTTGAATAAACTGGCATTATTAACTGACTAAATATTACAAACCGTTTATTCAGTTGCTATGTTTGAATGTATGGCTGGCTTCAATTCAGCATTGAGTGATTTTAAATGACGGTATAAAACGCGAGTTTCGAGTAAGTTCCAAACACGTAACATGGCTTCTATCGTATCAAATGGTTTTGTTAAAAAGTCCTTGGCACCCAATGCCAAGGCTTTTCTTTTTGCGGCTATGGTGGCGTCTGCCGTGAGCACTAATACTGGCAAATATTCATCTTTAGAGATATGACGCGATAGCATTTCAAGTACGGCATAGCCATCTAACTCTGGCATCATTAAATCTAGCAAGATTAAATCTGGTTCAAAAGCTTTGAATAAATCGAGCGCACGGCTAGAGTCTGCAGTGCTGATAATTTGGTGAAAACCTTCTCTAGCGAGCAAATCTTCCAGTAACTTGAGGTTGGCTTCGGCATCGTCCACAATCAAAATTTTGGCATTTAAAATTTCAGCTTCGTTCATTTTGTGCGCTCACTATTTTCTTCCTCAATTTTTTCATTTTCACTAAGGACCAGTTCTCTGATTCGTTTATTAAAAAGTGCAACATCTAATGGTTTAGTCATGTAATGCGCTACACCAGCGGCTTTTAATCGATTGATTGTATCTGGCAATGCATCAGCGCTTAATATCATCATAGGGATATTTTTTAACCGAGCCTCGGATAGCACATAATCCACCAAGTGTTCTCCTGAGCCATCAGGTAGGTTGAGGTCAATCAATAACAGCGAGGGCACCAATTCATTTAAATACTGCTTTGCATCTTTGATGGTAGAAACGCAATGAATGCGAAAATCACGCTGACGTAGAATAATGGCTTCAACCAATGCACGGTTGCTCATATTATCTTCCACGTAAAGAATAGAATGTTTATCTAAAAGATTAATCGGCTTAGGATGATCTTTTTTCTGATCAATCACCACTTCTGCTAGGTTAGGTTCACATTCGGTGATTTCTATCCAAAATAAACTTTTATCTTTTGCAACATGAATGCTGCCATTCATGGCCAACATAATCTGCTTAGATAAGGCCAGTCCAAGGCCTGTGCCTTCAACTTTGGTGTTTTCTGCACCAAGTCTATCAAAGGGGGTGAAAACCCTTTCTCTTAATTCGCTTGGAATACCCGATCCGCTATCTTGCACTTCTATAATGACTAAATGGCCTTGACGATAGGCGTTTAATTGAACAACTGAGCTGACCGGCCCGTACTTAAGGGCATTGGAGAGTAGGTTTAATACCACCTGTAATAACTTTTGCCCGTTGGCCATCGCCCACAGATTTGGTGAGATGTCGCATTTAATTTCAATGTCACGAATTTTGCCTAATGGTGCAATGTAGTGAGAGGCTTCTTCTAACAGGCTGTTAATCAAGGTTGGCGCTAGTTCAAGTGAAGTTTCGCCTGATTCAATTCTTGCGATTTCCAGCACCTCATTGATTAATTTGAGTAAATGTAGGCCTGCACCTTTAATAAGTAACACACTATTGAGTTGTTTTCCGGGGGGCAAATCTTGTTCTAATAATTGTGCAAAACCTAAAATGGCATTAAGCGGTGTTCTAAGCTCATGGCTGGTTCTAGATAAAAACATGCTTTTTGATGCACTTGCTTCTTCAGCTTCATGTCTTGCCTGCATGGCATCGCTAATGTTTTTAGCAAGTAGTTGTGAAGCATGGTCTAGCTCGTCTGATAATTGACCTAATTCATCTCGGCTACTTGAAGGCAAATCAAGTGCTTCTGCACGGGCTAAATGACCTGCACTATCTCTAAGCAAACGGACGCGTTTGACAATGGTGCGTGAAAAGATCCAAACAGCCATTAGAGAGCCAATAATGCCAGCTATAGTAGCAATGAGCGTGACGATAATATTTTGCTGGCGTTGTAAGAAAATTTCCTTTTGGTCTTGTTCAACTAGAAGTGCCTCTTCTGCATTAAGTGCTTCAATTTCTTTTCTCAGTTTGTCTAGCGTATCAACCTGTGACTTGAATTGTGTAATTAACTGATCTGATGCGATTGCTGTTTCATGTTTTGATAGTGCTTCCAAATCTGCAAGATTTTCAGCTACGAGCGGAGAGATTACAGATAGTCGTAGTTTTTGCTGATCACTTTCCAAGCGTTCCTCTAATGTGGCGAGAATTTCGGGTAACATTTTTTCGGCTTCAAAAAAAATGTTTAAAAAGTGCTTGTCGCCGGTAAGTAGATAATCTCTTACACCTGTTGAGGCTTCTAGAAGTTGGGTGTGTACCGTTTGAATGTCACGCTGATTTTGCAGGGCCTTTTTAAGCTGGTTCTCAAGCTTTGTTGATTCAAGCTCTCGGATATAAAGTGATCCAAGTGAAGCAAGTAGTACGGCTAGGGGCAACACAATTACATACATCCCTTTAAAACCAAGAGGTAAGTCTTGCCATGCTTGAGCAATCCATTGCACTAGATGCAAATGACCTTTTTTATTTGGCGTATGCGGTTTAGTTGACATGATGATTATTTATAATCTTCGAGATTAATGACTTGTTTAAGATTTATAACCTAGTTCAACTGCTTTAACTGCAGCTTGTGTTCTATCTTTAACACCGAGCTTATTTAAAACACGCTCTACATGTATTTTAGCCGTTCCGGAGGCAATGCCAAGCTTAACCCCCAGCTCGTTATTACTTAAGCCTGCAGGCAATAGCGCTAATATTTCTCGTTCTCTGGGAGTTAATGTTTCTAGAATTGACTGATCTGCCTCGGTGCGGGCAGGGCCCTGATGCTGTGATATCGCCAATGCAACCAAACCTGAAACCGCATGTAAAGCATCTAGCTCTGCTTGATTGAGCATTAGCTTTTTTCCGGATAGTGCGATTACCCCTTTACCATGTTGCGCCAAAGCAATAGGAATCAAACATTCATGATGTTGTGTATCGCCATGGGTCCATAGTTGGGTATTTTTATTTTCATGCACAGTAAATTGCACTGGGTTTTTCAGCATCATCGCTAAGATTCCCATCATGGGGATTCTGGCGCCAACAGGCAGGGTTTGACCAATTTGAGTAAATATCACCAGTTTGCCAGAGTTTTCGATGGCGAGTATTGCATGCTCAGCAGAAAGAAGGTTGCACAAGTTATGCAGTAGGCTAGTCGCTGCATTCATGCTCCAGCCGTGAATGAACAGTTGCTGGCCAAAGTTAAGGTAAAGGCGTAAATGGGAGTCGTTTGCTTGCGTTTCTTTTAAGCTTTGACGCAGCGCACGCGCACTACTTGGCTGGTTAAGATGATCTTGTAGGTCAGATGGCATATGCCGATCAGTATACACCGTTCTACCTATAATGGTAGATTTTTACTAGCTAAGAAGTGTTCATAATGCATCTCATCAAGAAAGCAGTAAGTTTTTAAACAACCTAACAAACAACAGATATTTAAGGAGCATAAAATGAGAGCATTCAAATTAGCAGTGGTTCTATCTTCAGCAGTTTTATTGGCATCAGGTCTTGCACAAGCAGAATCTAAGTTCGATAAAAATGTACATCAAAATCAATTTATTTCTAAACGCGCATATCAACAGCCATTGCCTGATAGTGCCTACCAAAAAGATGTGCAATGGGAAGGTGCAACTTTAGTCAATGAGATTGATGGCGAAGAGCAAAACCGTTTGAATCAGCAAAAAACACTGCGTGTGAATATGCTAAGCAAACGCCCTTTCTAATTGCTTCATTTCTTAATCACTTTTTATAAAGGATAGCATGATGAAAAACACATTGAGCATAAAACGTATTGGTTTGATCGTCTTAGCCGCTTCGGGCATGCTGTTGGCAAGCGTACAAGCCAATGCGGCAGATGACCTTAATAAGACCGTTAATCAACAACACTTATCTAAACGACCATATCAGCAAGCACCAGAAGTGTCAGCGACTGAGCAGCAAGATAAATGGGAAGGCGCAACGCTGATTAAAGATGAAGACCGTGCGGGTAAGCTTCCAACCAAACATCAGCAAATGCGTATCAACATGTTAGGTAAGCAGCCTTATGCGGAAAAAGCTGGGGAATGATTGTCATTCGTGTGTAACAAAAATGCAGTATGATTAACCTTGCACTTTGAAGAGAGTAGCAGGGTTTTCAACGTATTTATTGAGGGTAAAAAATGAATTTTTTTAAAGAAATTAAAAGTGACTTTCCAGCGAGTATAGTCGTCTTTTTTGTCGCATTACCTCTCTGTTTGGGTATTGCGCTCGCATCAGGGGCCCCTCTTTTTTCCGGTATCGTGGCAGGCATCATTGGCGGAATAGTCGTTGGTTTCGCTAGCGGATCTCAACTGGGTGTAAGTGGCCCAGCTGCTGGTTTGGCGGTGATTGTGTTAGGTGCGATTGCTACCCTAGGTAGCTGGGAAACCTTTTTACTTGCGGTGGTGATTGCTGGCGTATTTCAACTGCTGTTTGGTTTTTTAAGAGTTGGTTTCGTCGCTTTTTTCTTCCCATCTTCGGTGATTAAAGGCATGCTCAGCGGCATTGGCTTGCTGATTATCCTCAAGCAGATTCCCCATGCGCTTGGCTATGACCGTGACGCAGTGGGTAGTGATGCTTTTATTCAGTCAGATGGTCAGAACACCTTCGAATCAATCCTGTCGGCTTGGGAATATATTACGCCCGGTGCGGCGTTGATTGCGATAGTCTCTCTCGCAATTCTGATACTGTGGGATACCGTACTTACCAAGAAACACAGAGTTTTTCAGATACTTCAAGGGCCAATTGTGGTTGTGCTATTGGGTATGCTGGCCACATTTTTAATGAACAAAGGCACAATACCGCTAGAGTTACAGAGTGATCAATTGGTTAATTTACCGGTGGCAAATAGTCTGGGTGAATTTTTTGGCCAATTTTCTATGCCTGACTTCTCTCAGTTAACGAATTTGATGGTTTACAAAGTGGCCTTTGTAATGGCAGTGGTAGCGAGCCTTGAGACATTGTTATGCGTAGAGGCAACCGACAAGCTTGATCCCTATAAACGCGTGACACCAACCAATCAGGAGTTGAAAGCGCAAGGTTTGGGAAATTTGATTTCTGGATTAATTGGTGGTTTACCTATCACACAAGTCATTGTGCGAAGTTCTGCCAATATCACGTTTGGTGCTAAAACCAAGGTCTCGGCGATTTTGCATGGTTTCTTCTTACTTATCAGCGCTATTACTATTGCTGAATATCTAAACTGGATTCCTCTGGCTAGTCTTGCTGCAGTGCTGATTATTGTAGGTTATAAGCTTGCTAAGCCCATGTTATTCAAGCAGATGTATGACTTGGGCTGGGAGCAGTTTGCACCATTCGCTTTGACCATACTGGTCATCATCTTTACCGACTTGCTGACAGGGATTATTGCTGGGTTGATTATCGCTCTGATATTTACACTGCATCACAGTTACCGTAACAGTTATCACATGCAAGATGTCCGTACTACGGAAGATGGTCAGGATGTGCACCATATCGTGTTAGCGGAAGAGGTCTCATTCTTTAACAAGGCACGCATCATTGAAGCTTTGGAGGCAATTCCTGCCAATACCAAGGTGGTTATTGACTGCACCAAGTGCAAATCCATTTCATATGATGTGCAGGAATACATCCACCATTACCCATTACATGCAAAACTTAAAAATATTTCGGTGGAAATGATTAATTTCATCCCACCTAAATCTTTACTTGCCCATTAACTTTAAGGAACAGAAGCTGTGTATAAACATCCATTGATAGATAGAGACAAAATGTCGCCTAAAGAGGCGCTGGATATTCTAATTGAAGGTAATCAGCGGTTTTTAAATAACTATCAGAGCGATAAGGATTTTCAAAGTCTGGTTCAGATTACCAAAGAGAAGCAACATCCATTTGCGTCAATTTTAAGTTGCAGCGATTCACGTGCACCAACTGAATTACTATTTGATCAGGCATTAGGCGATGTTTTTAGTGTGCGCCTTGCAGGCAATATTGCTTCAGATAAAGCGATTGGTAGTCTAGAGTTTAGTAGTAAATATTTAGGAAGTAAGTTGATTGTTGTGATGGGGCACACCAGTTGTGGCGCGGTAAAGGCGGCCTGTGACGACTTTAAAGACGGCCACATTGGTGAAATCATTAACTTGATTAAACCCTCTATCCGTCACGAGAAGACGGTAATTAATAAGGAAGAGCGCAACTCTAAAAATCCTGATTTTGTTGAGAAAATTAATGCACTGAATGTGAGGCATCAAATCGATACTATAATCAGATTAAGTGACATCGTAGATGACATGCTTGACGCTAAACAGATAGCAATTGTAGGCGCTATTTATGACTTGGCAACCGGCAAGGTTAATTTCCTAGAAGACACTTATGTAGGTTAAAATTTGATGTGAGCCATAGCCGCCCAAGGGCGGCTTATTTTTTGTGAGAGCAGCGAATGATTAGCAAAACTTTTGATGAACAACATGTATTGCATGAGCTTAAGCACTATTTGCCTACGCAATCCCCGCTAAAAGATTTTATTCATCATAACTCTTTGCATGCCTTTCAACATTTAAAGTTTTATGAGGCTATTTTTAAGGCCTCGCAAATGTTTGGTTTTCAAGCTACAACACCCCTGAATGATTTCAGGCAAATGTACGTGAATGGGCGTATTGATGAGTTGATGCTCAATCGCGTGATTACAGAACGTATGGGAGAGGCCAACCTAACGCTCTGGCGCGAAAAGGCGCTTACCCAAAGTTATGATGAACATGTGGAATCTCGCGTGGGGCGACTAAGAGCGCTTTGGAAAAACCAATATCAGATTGATTTGGATAATGCCGTTCAGCCATTATTGTTTAGGCTGCTTGGGCATTATTTGGATCAGGGAGTGGCTATTTGGCAGTTTCCGCATGAAAACCTTGGTTTGCTAAATGCGGTTAGGCATTTAGAACAAAATGGCCATGTAAGTTTTTTCAAAACTAAACGCGCTAAGGCGTTGCTGGCAAGTGATGATTTAACACTCACCCAACTATTAAAAATTGTTGTTGGTAATGAAGCCTATTTTGAGCAGTACTTATTTGATCAGCAGTTTGGACACCGTGGTTGGAGTGGTATGGTCGCTACGGTGGAAACAAGCCCTGAGGTGATGCTTGATCGAAAACAAATAACTTTGGCCGATTTGATTTTAATAGAATTACTGCTTGAAATTGACTATCTTGATAGTGTGATGGATGAGGCGTGGCAGCCGATTGCTCAACAAGCGGTAATTCCACCGATAGATTTCTTTGCTGACGTGGCGTATTCAGAGCTCACAGAAGTACTGAAGATCTGGCAGGATGCTTTTGAATGGAGCTATTACGATCATGTACTTGCAGGAATTCAAATTAGCAGTCAGAAACTGAGTGAGCAGTCACCAGTAAAGTCCCAAAAAAGTTTTCAGGCGATGTTCTGCATTGATGAGCGGGAGTGTAGTATTCGCCGCCATGTTGAATACGTTGATCAGCAGTCTGAAACGTTTGGTACTCCCGGTTTTTTTAGTGCAGAGTTTTTCTTTTTACCTCAAAACGGTAAGTTTTATGAAAAACTTTGCCCAGCGCCAGTCACACCTAAGTATCTGATTAAAGAATTTAATGTTACAAAAGAACGTGCTCATGATGTTTTTTATACCCCAAAAACACATCAGGCTATTACGGGGTTTCTAAGTACATTTACTTTTGGGTTTTGGTCTGTTTTGCGCTTGCTGCAGAATTTATTTAAACCGAAAATGGCGCCCGCTATTTCTGATGCCTTCTCCGTTATGCAAAGCGGTGGCGAACTGACTGTAGTTAATACCAATCCAAATCACCGTGAAAATGAATTGCAAGTTGGGTTTACTATTGATGAGATGGCTGCACGCGTACTCAGCTTGCTGAGTGGAATTGCGCTGACTAAAGATTTTGCTCCTATTGTTTATATTGTTGCGCATGGTAGTAGTAGTGCAAATAATCCGCATCATGGTGCTCACGACTGCGGTGCTTGTAGTGGTAGGCCAGGTGCCGTTAATGCTAGAGTGATGGCGACTATGGCTAATCATCCTGAGGTGAGAAAAGTATTAGCAAATTCAGGTATTGTTATTCCAGAAACTACGCAGTTCGTCGGCGGCATGCATGACACAGCAGCGGATGAAATGGGCTTCTACGATGTGCATTTGTTAAATTCTGAAAATGCAAAACGCCATGAAGCTAATGCGGCTGTTTTTGAACAAGCCTGTGATCTTAATGCAAAAGAGCGTTCGCGTCGTTTTGCTTCAATTAATACCAAAGCCCCCATTCGTAAAGTAAGACAGGCCATTAAAGAACGTTCGGTATCATTATTCGAACCACGTCCAGAACTGGGGCATGGTACGAACACCTTGTGTATTGTTGGCAGGCGCGCACTGACTAAAAACCTCTTTTTTGACCGCCGCGCATTTATGAACTCATATGATTACAGCACAGACCCAGAGGGTAAATTTCTCACAAATATCATGAAGCCGTTAGGGCCAGTGTGTGGGGGAATTAATCTCGAGTATTATTTTTCTCGTGTGGATAATTACAAATTAGGTGCAGGAACTAAGCTTCCACATAATGTGGTAGGTTTATTTGGCGTTGCAAACAGCAGTGATGGTGATTTACGCCCAGGTTTGCCATGGCAGATGGTTGAAGTACATGATCCTTTACGCTTGCTCATTATCGTAGAGCACTTTCCAGAGATTGTTTTGCAAGCCATACAATCTACCCCAGAGATGTATGAGTGGTTCATTAATGAATGGGTGCATTTGGCGGTCATTAATCCTGAATCACATCATATTTCTTACTTTAAGCGCGGCGCTTTTGTTGAGTACCAAACTCTGACAAAAGGATTGCCAAGTTTCGATGATATAAATCAGTTGCTTGAAGATGCTCAACCAATGCGCACCAATCAACTTCCAGATGCTACGCAAGAAAACTTGCCAGTGTATTTGAATCAATAGTTAAGGTTAATATGCAGTCACTGATGCCTCTATATGTATTTATTCCGCTACTAGGATTTTTTCTTAGTTTATTTTTTAATCGTACTCAAGAGCGGGCAATTACAACTATTGCAATCTCGACTGTTGGACTGCATTTCATACTGATTATTTACGCTGTGTTTGACTGGTTTAGCCATGGTATGGAAACTCAGAACCTTAAATACTGGTTGCTGTATGAGCATGAAGGCTTTAAGTTTATTCTGGATTTTTACTATGACAGGATTACTGCTGTATTTTCTGTCGTGGGTGCGCTTATAACCTTGTTAGTCATTGTGTTCAGCAAATATTACATGCACCGTGATGATGGGTTTAAACGGTATTTCAACAGCCTGCTTCTGTTTTATACTGGATTCAGTTTTGCTGTATTTGCCGGTAATTTCGAAACATTGTTTATTGGCTGGGAAATATTTGGATTTACCTCGTTTTTATTGATTGGGTACTATCGAGACCGTTATTTACCAATCAAAAATGCTTTTAAGGTGTTGTCACTTTACCGATTGGGTGATGTTTGTTTAATCCTTGCAATGTGGATGGCTCACCACGTTTTTCATACCAATATCACCTTTACTGAGCTGGCGCAGGCTAACTGGCTTGGTAATTTCGGAATAGATATGAATTCCGGTTCGCTACTATTTATCGTTCTTATGATGTTGGTGGCGGCAGCGATAAAGTCTGCACAGTTTCCTTTTTCCAGTTGGTTGCCTCGCGCTATGGAGGGGCCAACGACATCAAGTTCAATTTTTTATGGTGCACTATCAGCGCATTTGGGCGTATTTTTGTTATTAAGAACATCCCCACTATGGCAGGTCGTACCTGGATTTAATTTCGGCATTATTGCCCTAGGTCTGGTTACAGCAATTCTTGCATCCATGACAGCTAAAGTGCAGTCGACGATTAAAACGCAGATCGCTTACGGAGCCATTACGCAAATGGGCTTGATGCTCGTTGAGATTGGCTTGGGATTGCATACGCTCGCACTCATTCATTTTGCCGGCCATGCTTGTTTACGTGCTTATCAGTTACTGGTTTCACCCTCGACTCTGGGTTATATGATTCATAACCAGTTTTTTGAATATCAGGCTAAGCCAGTAAGTACCGCCATTTTAAATAGTCGTTTACGTAATACCTTGTATCTATTAAGTATTAAAGAGTGGAATTTAGACGAATTTCAGCAAAGGTTTTTATGGCGTCCATTTAAGTGGTTGGGTAAGCAGTTTATCTGGTTAGAAACATTGACCAGTCAGGTGACTCTGACGCTTTTAATTGTCTTGGGTATCATGATGGATTTAAAGCTGTTTACGCTAACTGCAAACATCAGTCAGTACCTACCATTAGTCTACGCGACGCTATCATTAATGTGCATTCTGGCGGCACTCGCCAGTCGAGGAAGCCCAATGCGAGCATGGTGGAAAATCATTATGAGCCAATTGCTGATTGTACTGGCTGTGTCTTTAAACGTGCATGTTGAGTCAGTACATGTATGGATTTATCTGAGCACGACTATTTCTGCAGCAGTGATGGGAATGTTTTGTCTACATAATACCTATTATATTGATAAAGATATTAGCCTTAATCAATATCACGGTTACGTTCAGGAACGTCCTGATCTTGCCATTATCTTTTTGATTAGCGCTATGGCCTTGGTGGGGTTTCCATTTACGCCCGCTTTTATTGCCATAGATTTAATGTTTACCCAAATTCAAGATGACCAATATGCGTTACTCGCATTAACAGGGGTTGGATTTATCTTTCTAGAGTTGGCTGCTTTGCGGATTTATGCACGAGTGTACTTGGGGCAACATAAGAAGCATACACACCCCATTGCATATCGATCTTCTTAATAAGTAGGGTAGGGCTTCGCTCGTTTAGCGATGCCCTTCTTTAGCCATATTGATGCTGTATTTAGGTATCTCAACCACTAAATCTTCTTTGCCTACTAGCGCTTGGCAAGACAAACGTGAGTTTGGCTCCAACCCCCAAGCTTTATCCAGTAAGTCATCTTCTTGTTCAGTAGATGCATTAAGTGACTTGAAGCCTTCACGAATAATTACATGGCAGGTGGTACAAGCGCAGGCTTGGTCGCAGGCGTGGTCAATATCAATGTGGTTGTTGAGTAACGCATCACATATTGAATCGCCAGTTTCTGCTTCAATAGCGGCGCCTTCAGGGCAAAGTTCAATATGAGGTAATACGATAATTTGTGGCATGTTGTTTCCTTTTGGTGTGGGCTATTGCGTCCCTACAGCTTGATATCGTCTAAATTTTTACCTGCTAGTGCACGGCTTACGCTAGCGTTCATTCTCGCGGCGGCAAAGGCCTCGGTAGCATGATTTAGTGCGTCAACAGCAAGATGTATAGCAGTATCATCTTCGCCTTGACTCAGTGTTTGCAAGCGTTGAATTTCGGTTTCTATACTTTGTTTTTCTGTGACAGTAATCAGGTTGCCATCAATCGCTAAAGCGGCTGTAACTGAGCTAATAATCGCGCCAGCGCTTACGCGAGCTTCTGCTAGCATACGTGCTTTTTTATCGGCTTCTGCGCTAGTGAATGAGGCTTTGAGCATAGTGGTAATTTCATCTTCACTCAAACCATAAGAGGGTTTAACTTCAATATGCGCCTCAATTCCTGTGCTTTGCTCGCGTGCAGAAACAGAGAGCAAGCCATCGGCATCTACGGTAAAGGTCACGCGGATTCTTGCGGCACCTGCTGCCATTGGTGGAATGCCGCGTAGCTCAAAGCGTGCGAGTGAGCGGCAATCACTTACAAGTTCGCGTTCGCCTTGCACCACATGAATACTCATGGCGGTTTGACCATCTTTATAAGTAGTAAATTCTTGTGCTCTAGCAATAGGTAGCGTGCTATTACGGTGAATCACTTTCTCAACTAATCCACCCATGGTTTCAAGCCCTAATGAAAGCGGTGTCACGTCTAGTAGCAATAAATCGGCATCACTTTTATTGCCAACTAATGTGTTTGCTTGAATGGCTGCCCCTAGTGCTACTACTTTGTCCGGGTCCAAATTGGTAAGTGGTTCTTGCTTGAAGTAGTCTTCCACAGCGTGGCGGATATGTGGCATACGTGTTGCGCCACCAACTAAGACAACGCCATTAATCTCATCCATTGTCAGGCCTGCATCGCGCATTGCTTTGCGTGTAGGAGATAAAGTTTTGGTTACAAGGTGTTGTGTGATTTCAACAAACTGTGGTGCCGTCAACGTTACGTCGACTAAAGTATTGTTGCTTAAACGGCAGACAATTTGTGCTTCAAAATTATCGGTTAACCACTCTTTGGCCTGACGTGATTTGGTGAGTAGTAAACGCGTGTCTTCTTCGCTGAGTGGGGCGAAGTTTGGGCTGCTTTCACGCACCTTATCAAGCACCCAACAATAAATGCGGTGGTCGAAATCGTCACCGCCTAAAGCTGAGTCGCCATTGGTAGCGAGCACCTCGAAAACGCCTTTGGATAAGCGTAGGATTGAAACATCAAATGTGCCTCCGCCTAAGTCGTAAATAACAAATGTGCCTTCAGAGGCGTTATCTAAGCCGTAGGCTACGGCTGCTGCAGTGGGCTCATTGAGTAAGCGTAATACATTTAATCCTGCCAAACGCGCTGCGTCCTTAGTGGCTTGGCGTTGCGCATCATCAAAGTAGGCTGGTACGGTAATGACCGCGCCGACTAGTTCACCACCTAGTGATTTTTTAGCACGAGATTTAAGTGTTTTAAGGATTTCAGCGGAAATCTCAACGGGGCTTTTTAAACCTGCACGTGTCTGGATTTGCAGAACTCTGGAAGTATTGTTTGGAGCACTTTTGCCCGTGGTGCCATCGACAAAACGATAAGGAATATGAGCTCTATCTGTAATATCGTTTAAGTTGCGACCCATAAAACGCTTCACTGAAATAATGGTGTTCACAGGGTCTGCACTTTGTTGTGCTTGTGCTTCATGGCCGACGATAACTTGTTCATTCGGTGCATAGCGTACAACAGATGGTAATAGTGAATGCCCAAAATCGTCTTGTAACACAGTGCTCATACCGCTGCGCACTGTGGCTACAAGTGAATTGGTGGTGCCTAAATCGATACCTACAGCCAATCGATGTTGGTGAGGTGCGGCACTCATGCCAGGTTCAGAGATTTGGAGTAATGCCATTTTTTAAGTCTAGTGCCAAGAGTGTGATTTTAAGAGTGCGGTGCTTACTCAAGTTGTTCAATTGCTTTTTGAATATCAGCGCACACTTTATCAATAAAAATGAGCTTGCGGGTGGTTTCTGTCGCTGTTGCGTAGTCTTTTTTTTCATCCAGTAATTGGGTTAAATGCGTTTGTAAGCTTTTAGATTCAGCCTGCATTTCGTGAAATAAATCTTCTAGCGTTGCGATGTCTTTTGCAGACCTTGCATCTTCTATTGCTTCGCGCCATTCCATTTGCTGCATTAAAAATTGCATTGGCATGGCCGTGTTATTGTCGCTAACGGTGGTTATGCCATGTAGCTCCAATAAATATTTAGCACGATTCGCCGGATTTCTAAGCGTTTGATACGCTTCATTGGCTAGCGTTGCCATTTGCATGGAAGCTAACTTTTCGGCAGATGTTGCGGTAATGAAGCGGTCTGGGTGTGATTCGGACTGAATCTTGCGGTAATTGCTTTCTAATGTTTTTAGCTCAATATCAAATGCCGGACTTAGACCGAACAGCGCAAAGTAGTGCTGATTCACACTGTGAAACTTTCACCGCAACCACATTCGTCTTTGACATTCGGGTTGTTAAATTTAAAGCCTTCGTTTAAGCCTTCTTTTGTGAAGTCTAATTCTGTGCCGTCGATATAGACCAGGCTCTTTGGGTCAACAATTACTTTTACACCGTGGCTTTCAAACGAGGTGTCTTCTTCGTTAAGTTCATCTACGAACTCAAGGGTGTAGGCCATGCCTGAACAGCCTGTCGTTTTAACGCCTAAACGTAACCCTATGCCTTTGCCACGGTTGGCTAGGAATTTTTCAACGCGGTCTGCGGCGGTTTGAGTGAGTGTAATTGCCATAGTTAATTTCTTGAAAGTTTAAATTAAGCCGATTTTGCTGATTGTTTTGCTTTAATGTCAGCTACAGCCGCTTTGATTGCATCCTCTGCTAACACTGAGCAGTGAATTTTAACCGGAGGTAAGGCTAGTTCTTCTGCAATTTCAGAATTTTTAATAGCGTAAGCCTCTTCAATGGTGCGGCCTTTAAGCCATTCGGTAACCAATGAGCTAGAAGCAATTGCAGAACCGCAACCGTAGGTTTTGAATTTTGCATCTTCAATAATGCCGTTATCGTTCACTTTAATCATTAACTTCATTACATCGCCGCAGGCTGGAGCACCGACCATACCAGTGCCTACTTGAGGATCATTTTTGTCTAGACTACCCACGTTACGTGGGTTTTCGTAATGGTCTAGTACTTTGTCTGAATATGCCATTTTAGAACTCCTTTAGTGTGCAGCCCATTGAACTTTTGATAGATCAATGCCGTCTTTGAACATTTCCCATAATGGGGATAACTCTCTTAATTTATCAATTTTACTTTTCATCAATGCGATGGTGTAGTCAACATCAGCCTCTGTTGTAAAGCGACCGATTGAGAAGCGAATTGAGCTGTGAGCTAACTCGTCTGAACGGCCTAATGCGCGTAGCACATAACTAGGCTCAAGGCTCGCTGATGTGCAGGCAGAACCGCTGGATACTGCAATGTCTTTTACCGCCATAATCAACGATTCACCTTCTACATAGTTGAAGCTGATGTTCAAATTATGCGGTACTCGATGTTCTAAATCACCATTTACATAAACCTCTTCAATTGATTGTAGGCCATGTAATAGTTTGTCGCGTAAATAGCGAATGCGTTCATTTTCAGCATGCATTTCTTCGCGAGCAATACGGAAAGCCTCGCCCATGCCTACAATTTGGTGTGTTGCCAATGTGCCTGAGCGCATGCCGCGTTCATGACCACCTCCGTGCATTTGTGCTTCAATGCGGATGCGTGGTTTGCGGCGAACGTAGAGTGCACCTATGCCTTTAGGACCATAGGTTTTGTGCGCGCTAAAACTCATTAGGTCAACAGGCAGGTTGTTTAAATCAATATCGACTTTACCCGTAGCCTGTGCAGCATCAACATGAAAAATCACATTGTTTTCACGGCAAATATTACCTATTGCGGTGATGTCTTGAATTACACCGATTTCATTATTTACAAACATCACCGAAGCTAAGACCGTATCTGGGCGAATGGCTGCCTTGAACTTTTCTAAGTCTATCAAGCCGCTAGGTTCTGGCTCCAGATATGTGGCTTCAAATCCTTGGCGCTCAAGCTCGCGTACAGTGTCAATCACTGCTTTATGCTCAGTGGCTACGGTAATAATGTGTTTGCCCTTTGCTGAGTAAAAGTTTGCAGCACCTTTAATAGCTAGGTTGTTTGATTCTGTTGCACCAGAAGTCCAAACGATTTCACGTGGGTCGGCACCGACAAGTTTGGCTACTTCTTCACGTGCATTTTCAACGGCTTTTTCTGCAGTCCAGCCATAAGGGTGACTGCGTGAAGCTGGGTTACCAAAGTGTTCAGTAATATAGGGAATCATCTTTGCGGCGACGCGAGGATCGACAGGCGTAGTTGCAGAGTAGTCCAAATAAATAGGATGGTTTTCTGATATTACGGGCATTTCTACTGATGCTGACATTACATTTCCTTGCTTTAAATTGCCTGTGGCTCTAGGCCGCAATTGCTGTGAGTTGTTTTAATCTTAAAATTTCATTTTTTAGAACAGCTAAAAATTCGTTTACTTGCTTAGAGGTGTTTTCTGTGCCAAAGCTCACGCGTATTGCGCCTCTTGCTATATCAGCCGGTACGCCCATGGCTAAAAGTACGTGACTTGGTTCTGTGCTGTCGCTTGAGCATGCTGAGCCGCTGGCAACGGCAAAACCTTTTCTATCTAGCGCCATCACCAACGTTTCACCTTCAATGCCATCTACTGCAAAAAAACTGGTGTTAGGTAGGCGTGCGACTTGTTCACCAAAAATGGTGACGTTAAGTTGCTTCAATCCCGTCTCGAGTTGATTGCGTAATGCCTGTGTATGTGTGGCAAAGTATTTTACGTTACGTGTAGCAAGTTCACATGCTGCACCAAAGCCAACGATAGCCGCAACGTTTTCGGTGCCACTACGTAATCCTTTTTCCTGCCCACCACCATGTAAAAGTGGTTGTATATCCACTCGTTTATCTAAAATCAATGCCGCAGCACCTTGTGGGCCGTGAATTTTATGGCTTGAAACAGTCATCGCATGTACATTCAGATCGGAAAAATTAACGTCAACTTTACCTAAAGCCTGCACGGCGTCTGTATGCACAAAAGCACCTGCACTATGCGCAATTTTTGTGATTTCAACTAAGTCTTGAAGCACACCAGTTTCGTTGTTGGCAAGCATTGCGGAAATTAATCCTGTAGGCGTTGCCAGTTGCTTCTCTAATATTGATAAATCAACTTCCCCGTTGCCGTTTACTGCAATCTGATTGCTCGCACAACCTAATTGTTGCATGGCGAGAGCAGGTCGGCTTACACACGGGTGTTCAATAGCACTGGTCAGAATTTGATGGTTGGCTCTGGCCGCTGCAATACCTTTTATTGCAAAATTGTTCGCTTCAGTGCCGCTGGCTGTAAAAATAACTTGTGAAGGATATGCGCCACAAGCTACTGCCACTTGATTGCGAGCGTATTCAATTGCATCGCGCGCAGCTCTGCCAAATATATGGCGACTGGTTGGGTTTCCTGATTGATTTTGCATCCATGGCAACATTGCCTCCAGAACTTGGTGATCAAGTGCTGTTGTTGCGTTGTGATCAAAATAGATGCTTTCCATAATGCTGAAATTGACTCTGGCTTAATGCTTTTTAGGCTGCAGCATCTTTGCTTCGAGGCATCATGACGATTTTTTTGCCTTCTTTTCGAGAAGCCAGCATGTCTGCGATGCTTACACCAGCAAGATAATCTAGAATTTTGTCGTTGAGAGTAGCCCAGAGGTCATGCGTTAAGCAACGACCTTCATCCTTACAGTTTTCTGTGCCGCCACATTGGGTGGCGTCAATTCTTTCATCAACGGCATTAATAATTTCTGCCACTGAAATGTCTGTATGTTTTTTAGCCAACATGTAGCCACCGCCTGGTCCGCGCACGCTTTTAACTAAGCCTTGTCGACGTAAACGACTAAAAAGCTGCTCTAAGTATGAGAGTGATATATCTTGACGCTCGCTAATGGCTGCTAAAGTCACTGGTTTAATGTCAGCCGTTTCTGAAAGTTCATTAATAGCAATGTCTAGCATTGCAGTCACAGCAAATCTACCTTTGGTGGTGAGTCTCATTTTGTATTCAACCTAAAATAATTGACGCCATTCTATAATACCCTACAACTTTAGTCAACTATAGTGAGGCTTAGTTCAAGATTTACTTGGTTGGTTTTTTTGAGGCAAAAGCTTCGGCTAGTTCGGCGCTTGACAGCGCTTCCGCTTGCTTTTCCATTGAGAGTTGTTCGAGTTGAGCTTTAAGCGATTGTAATTCTGTATCTTGTTTCGCAGACTGATCGAGTAAAGAGTGAATGGCTTTAACAAGCGATTCAGGGTTTAGTGTGTCGTTTTCATCGTTACCAACAGCGTAGGCGGCGAAACTGACTTTTTGTGATTTTTCTTCGTGTTTTTTAGATTTCTCTTCTTCTAAAATATGTGCAGGAATACCGACTGCTGTGGCATTTGCTGGAACATCTTTTACCACAACTGCGTTAGAGCCAATTTTCGCACCGGCACCCACTGTAATTGGTCCGAGAACTTTAGCGCCAGCACCAATCACGACACCAGATTCAAGAGTAGGGTGTCGCTTGCCTTTGTTCCAAGAGGTGCCACCTAAGGTAACGCCGTGGTATAGCGTGCAATCATCACCAATGACGGCAGTTTCACCAATGACCACACCCATACCATGATCAATAAACACGCGGCGACCAATACTTGCGCCAGGGTGGATTTCAATACCTGTTAGCCAACGACCAATATGTGAGCTAAAACGCGCGAGCCAAAAATAGCGATGTTTCCAGAGCCAATGTGATGAGCGATGTATTAATAGGGCATGTACACCAGGGTAAGTGGTGAGAATCTCCCAATGTGTGCGCGCCGCAGGGTCGCGTTCAAACACAATGGAAATATCTTCTTTAACGTGATTAAACATGCTGTGCATTATGCCATAAGTTATCAGGCTGATTGATTTTGAAGGGAAATGGGAAGGTCAATGGAGTACGCACTCCATTGACTTGCGTAAATTACTCAGAAATTTTCTTGATATTTTCTAAACCAGATTTGAAAATTCCGCTAATTGCAGCTTTTGCCGCTGCATCATCTTTACCAGCTGCACCTGGATTTGCAGGGTCTTGGCGTTTAAACATTGCACGCCATGTCACGATGGTTTTGTTGTCGCCAGCAGCTTCTACTTTTAGAGTTGCGCCATACTCTCTAACAGGGAGCACGCTTTCAGTGATTTCATATTTTACGGTCATCGCAGCTGCATCAAAACTGGTAAGCACTTCATTTACGTTGCCGCCATCTTTTAATGTAAGTACGCGAGTTGCTCCTGCTGCATCTGGCTTACCGCCAGTTATTTCAGTTTTGCCGATTGCTGGGTGCCAACTCATGTCACCAAAATTGCCAACTTTTGCCCAAACTTTTGCTGCTGGAGCGTTAATTTCAATACTGTCTTTCAGTCTGATTGTTTCATCAATGGCAGCGCTAGTTGTTTGAGTAAAACCAAATGCAAGTACGCATGCAAATAATACTTTTTTCATGAAAACCTCTATTTTGTTTATTGGAAAGCTAAATATAGCTTATTTGGACTATGCCGAAAAGCTCAATATTTGTTATGTTTTTTCGGCTCTAGCGATAGCGTTAAAATGCCTCGCAATAGATTCACTTCTTCTTTTTCTAACTTGGCGCGAGCGTAAATACGCCTAATGCGTTCACTCAATTTTTTTGGCGCATTAGGGTTGAGGTAGCCAATTTTGACCAAGGTTTCTTCTAGATGTTTATAAAATCCCTCTAGAGCTTCGTTGGTGGCAAGTTCTGGGGCGTTAGTCGCTACATCAAGTTTACCTTCTAAAATTGCCATGCGGATTTCATATGACATTACTTGCACTGCCGCGGCCAAGTTTAGTGAGGAATATTCTGGATTGGCTGGAATCATTGCCAGTAATTGGCAGCAGTCGAGTTCTGCGTTGGAGAGCCCACTCATTTCTGTGCCAAAAACCAAGGCAATCGGTTGATTTGCAGCAACAGACGTTGCACGCGTTGCAGCTTCTCGTACATTCACTAATTCATGTGAAATTTGTCTTTTTCGGGCGCTCATTCCGATGGCCAAAACGCAGCCGGTCAACGCTTCAGGCAGGCTGTTACAAACCTTAGCGGATTCAAGTAAATCAGCTGCGCCAGTAGCCAGTGATGTGGCTTGAGGGTCAGGAAAGTGCAAGGGGTTCACTAGATACAAGTGCTTTAAGCCCATGGTTTTCATTGCGCGGGCAGTTGAGCCTATGTTGCCTGGGTGGCTGGTTTGGCATAAGACTACACGGATATTGTTGAAAATGTTCTGTTTGTCCAATTTGCAGACCTATGGAGATTAGATGTCATTAACACTCAGTAACTTGGTGTTAAGGTCAATAAAAGTTAAAATAGCATTTTATCAGTTCTTTAAGAAAATCCAGCTATGCATCCAATGCTCATAACCGCAATTAAAGCCGCTCGTGAAGCAGGTCGTATTATTAACCGCGCTTCGCAAGATGTAGGCTCACTCAAGATTCAGTCTAAAACTTATAATGACTTTGTGAGTGATGTTGATCGTGCTGCGGAACAGGCGATTATTGATGTGCTGAGATATGCTTATCCAGACCACGGTTTTCTAGGTGAAGAAAGTGGTGAAAGCAATCAGCAGGCCGACAATATTTGGATTATAGACCCGCTTGATGGTACAACAAATTTCTTACATAGTTTTCCACAGTATTGTGTATCTATTGCATTGCAGCAAAAAGGCGTACTTACTCAAGCGGTAATTTATGACCCAGTACGTAATGATTTATTTACAGCAACTAAAGGTCGCGGTGCATTTTTAAATGACAAGCGTATTCGTGTTACAAGTCGAAGTAAGTTGCAGGATTCATTAATCGCTACTGGCTTCCCATTCCGTGATTTTACTCATTTAGACACATATCTTGGTATGTTGAAAGACATGATTAAAAAAACCACAGGTATTCGCCGTCCAGGCTCTGCTGCGCTAGATTTGGCTTATGTAGCGGCGGGATGGGTAGATGGATTCTTTGAAATTAACCTTTCTGCTTGGGATATTGCTGCTGGTGGATTGTTGGTGCAAGAAGCTGGCGGAATTGTAGGCGATTTTGAAGGTAATGAGTCTTGGCTCAAAACGGGTAATATCGTTGCGGCTAACCCGAAAGTGTTTGCGCAGATGTTGCAAACATTAGCACCACACTTGACTGATGCTCTAAAAACACCAGCATAGTATTTTCCTAATTTCTTGAAGTGTCTCAGCTAGATTCAAATCTTCAATCTAATAGCTCGGTAGTTGCTGAGCTATCTACTCATACCCCCATGATGCGCCAGTACCTTGGCTTGAAAGCACAGCATCCAGATATGTTGTTGTTTTACCGTATGGGGGATTTTTACGAACTGTTCTTTGATGATGCAGAGAAGGCAGCCCGTTTACTGGGTATTACTTTAACGCATCGCGGTAGCAGCAATGGCCAGCCAATTAAAATGGCGGGCGTACCGTATCATGCGGCTGAGGGATATTTAGCCAAATTGGCAAAGATGGGTGAAGCGGTTGTCATCTGCGAGCAGGTGGGTGACCCCGCCACCAGTAAAGGCCCAGTTGAGCGCAAAGTTGCGCGTATCTTAACGCCTGGTACTCTAACCGATACTGCCTTGTTGGACGAGTCGCGAGATAACCAACTGCTCAGCATTTTTCAGGCGGATGGCGTTGTTGGTCTGGCGCGTTTGAATCTAGCTTCAGGCACGTTTATTTTGAGTGAAATAGCCGTGGGCTTGCTCACACAGGAGTTGGAGCGCATTTCTCCGAGCGAGATTCTGCTGGCCGATGATTTTCAGCATGCGGCGTTGGTCGGTAGCAAAATTGCGAAGAAACGCCTTAGTCCATGGCAGTTTGATTTTGACAGTGCCTTTAATACGCTTACTAAGCAGTTCAATACCTATGATTTGAATGGTTTTGGTTGTGCCGGTCTGAAACCATCTATCTGTGCGGCAGGTGCATTGCTGGACTATGTGAAGCATACCCAGCGCACTACGCTGCCGCATATCAATGCGCTTAGTGTAGAAACTACCAGTGCTTATATTCAATTAGATGCAGCGACGCGTCGCAATCTAGAAATTGACCTGACATTGCGTGGTGAAACTACTCCCACCTTATATTCACTCCTCAACACTACACAAACGGCGATGGGTGCGCGCTTGCTCAGGCACTGGTTGCATCATCCTTTGCAGGACCGCAATCTGGTGATGAAGCGCCATGAAGCCGTGGCTGAGCTGATACAGAATCATCACTTTGTAAACTTGAACCAAGCGTTTAAGTCGATCGGTGATATTGAGCGCATTACGGCACGGGTTGCCTTAAAAACGGCGCGTCCGCGTGATTTGTCAGGTTTGATGATGAGCTTGCAGCAATTGCCTTTACTGCAAATGCAACTCCAAAATCTGCAAACCAGCTTATTACAAACTCTGGGAGCTAACCTCAGTGCACCCAATGCAGTGGTGGCCTTACTCACAAGTGCGATTAAGACTGAGCCTAGCGTGGTGCTACGTGAGGGCGGGGTCATCGCTGATGGGTATGATGCCGAGCTGGATGAACTGCGTGCTTTGCAGAATAATCATGGCGAATTCTTGTTGCAGTTTGAGGCGGCGGAAAAAGCCCGTACTGGCATCACGAATCTCAAGGTTGAATACAACAGTGTGCATGGTTTTTACATCGAGATGAGCCGAACGCAGGCTGAAAGTGCCCCTGCTGAGTACAGACGACGCCAGACACTGAAAAATGTGGAGCGCTTTATTACTCCGGAGTTGAAGGCTTTTGAAGATAAAGTGCTGAGTGCTAATGACCGTGCTTTGGCGCGGGAAAAAATGCTGTATGAGCAAGTGCTGAACCAGTTGTTGCCATTTATAGCTGCCCTGCAGACCAATGCTGGTGCGGTTGCCAGCCTAGATGTTTTATGCTGTTTTGCTGAGCGGGCAGTGACATTAAATTATGTGGCACCAAACTTTACCACCGAGGCCGGCATTCAGATTGAGCATGGTCGCCACCCAGTGGTGGAACAGATTTCAGTGCAAACCTCAGGCCAGCCTTTCATTGCCAATGATGTAACGCTTAATCATTATCGTCAGCTACTGTTAATAACAGGCCCGAATATGGGCGGTAAATCTACCTTTATGCGGCAAACAGCTTTGATTGTAT
>CAYQZK010000001.1:45919-55711 GCA_964422015.1 uncultured Methylotenera sp. | reverse complement strand
AAACTGGTGCCCTGACTGCTACTGCTATTTAAATCTTCAATCTGCAAGGTGCCGTTGCGTAAGAATCGATGCAATTTTTCTAGCATATGCGCACCGTTTTGCTCATCCGCCAAAATATCACGCAAATGCAACAACAAAGAACCGCCGTCAGCACGTAATAAATTACCTGCTCTTAAACGCAAAAAGTCAGGAATATTACTTGCATCACCAGCGCTCTCTACACCACCGAATAATGAATGCAATGTTGGGTCATTGTCATACAGCACAGGTGCACTTTGGCTTGCATGATGCTCCACCAAAACATTGGCACGATAGCGGCCAAAAAAGCTCTCATTAAGCAGCGCCTCTATATTGCCATCCCCTTCACCGGCCGGATTAGGCTGCCATGCTTCTAAAAACTCCAGAATATCGCGCTGGATAGCATCAAAATAATGCAGAGGTTTTTTATCATGATCAATCAGTGTGAGGCTACTTCTAACAATATTAAGTTGTGCCTCTAAAAACTTTTCTATCGGAGATAGAGAGTTTTGTTGCACTTTTGCCTCTAAAAGCGTAGCCAAGTCTTTAGCCAAGTTGCGGATAAACACATCTAAAGCCTGCTTTAACTGCGTACCTGCACCCGCAGGCAACTTTAAAAACAAAGGCTTACCATTAGCTTCGAACTGATACAAGGCGACCAAATCACTCGGGGCTGACTGCTTAGCGGCCGCCTCATGCATTGCACTCATCATCAATGTTGTGCGACCAGTTCCAGGCTCACCCAAGGCTAGTAGATTAAAACCCGCCTGATGAAGATTCAAACCAAACTCAGCGGCTTTTTTAGCCTCTGACTGAGCAATCCAAGCCTGATGTTGAGCACTAGGATTATCTGCACCAATCAACTCAGAAGTATCTGAAAAGTTAAGCTGTTGCGCAGAGATATTAAGGGTTAACTGCTGAGGTGTAAGGTGTTTTGACATATTGTCTTATTGGTTAATTTTTATTAATAATTGACTGAATCTAACTTAACTAAGGTGTAATGCGCCAACGCTCTCGCGCCGCATCGTCCGTTTCTTTCGCGTCCACCCAACGCTCACCTGACAACGTTGCTTCTTTTTTCCAAAATGGCGCTTCTGTTTTCAAGTAATCCATCACAAACTCACATGCTTTAAAAGCCTCACCACGATGCGCACCGCTAACAGCCACTAAAACAATTTGCTCAGTCGGTTGCATAGTCCCTACTCGATGGATAATCAAGGCATCAAAAATATCCCAACGTTTTTTTGCTTGTTCAACAATGCCTGCCAATGACTTTTCAGTCATACCGGGGTAATGTTCTAACGTGAGTTGGGACACAGCATCACCCTCATTAACATCTCGTACCTGTCCAACAAAGCTCACCACCGCACCAACATCTTTACGTGCCATACGTAGCTGACTGATTTCTAAGCCAGTATCAAAATCTTCCGTTTGCACACGTACGGCCATGAGTAAGCCTAGCCACCAGTCACTGGTGGGAAAAACGCAACCTCATCACCGTCAGCAATCGCCGCAGAATCATCTACCAACTCATGGTTAATTGCCGCCCGTACTTTGAGCTTACCCATGAGCATCTGCCCCCATACGTCACCGCGTTTTGCCAAGTAAGCTTTTAACTTCAGTATACTGACTACATCCGCCGGCAAATCTAAATCTTCGGTTGAGTATTTAAGCGTTTCTTTTAGTCTAGCGAAATAAAATAATTTGATCTTCATAGTTTCACTTTAATCTTCTTGATCATCCGCGATATCCAACACATCTACTGGTGCATTGGCGAGCTCAACTCGCTCAATCTGCGCAAAACGGTTCGATATTTTTTGGCTACTGATATGCACTTCCTGCGCATTTTCATGCGCTTGACGAATGTTGTCGGCAAGCTTTTTCATACGCACATCAAAGCGACCAAAATCCTTGCTGAGTTTACCCAGCTCTTCTTTGATGACATGCACTTGTTTACGCGTTTCAACATCTTTCAGCACTGCGCGTGCCGTGTTGAGCACAGCCATCAACGTGGTTGGAGATACCACCCATACACGTTTATTCATAGCATATTCAATGACATCTGCATGGTAAGCATGCAACTCTGCAAATACCGCCTCCGCAGGAATAAACATGACAGCACCATCAGAAGTCACGTTAGAAATGATGTACTTATTGGCAATATCGTCAACGTGCTTTTTGACATCTGACTTAAACTGTTTTTCAGCTGCTAATTGCTCAAGTTCACTTAGCTTGCTGTCGAACATGCGATGATAATTCTCTAACGGAAATTTACTGTCTACCGCCACCGTGCCTGTAGGCTCCGGTAAAAACAAAGCACAATCAGCACGCGTACCATTAGGAAATGAGTATTGCATAGCAAACGAACTCACAGGCAACACATTGCGCACCAAAGCCTCTAGCTGCACCTCACCAAATGCGCCGCGTGAACGTTTATCACCCAACAATTCCTGCAAGCTCACCACATTGGTCGTTAATCCGTCGATTTTCTTTTGTGCTTCATCAATCGTTGCCAAGCGCGCCATCACATCGATAAAGGTTTGATTAGTTTTCTTAAAGCCTTCATCCAAGCGCTCAGAAACCTTGCCGCCAATTTGCTCCAAGCGCCCATCCACTGCTTTAGTTAGAGTCTCGATACTGGTTGTTAATTGCAATGTAGCATTGCGCATAGTCGATTGAATGAGCTCTTGCTGCGCTTTACCCTGCTCGGCTAACGTCGTATGCAGTTTTTCAAGCACAGTTTCACGTGTCTGCGACAGGCTATTATTTTGAGTCAACTGCAAGGCCTGCATAGCATCACGCGTTGCCTGCAACTCTGCAGCCACACTCACCCGTAAACGCTCGTTCATGTCATTTGAAGACACACTCAAACGATCGCCTAACTTATTTAAACCATCGTTAAAATCTAACAACATCGCTCTATGCTTTTCTTCTAACTGCTGCAACATCACTTGCTGCAATTCAATGGCGGACTTATTTGACTCACTATTGCGCAGAATCTGCCAGAGCAGAAGCAACAAAATGGCCAAAACAATACATAAAATTAGGATAAGTAACATAAGGCAGGATTATACCCGTAGCGGCATAACTAAATACTTGCTAATGCGCTATTAATCGCATCAATGAATGGCCCAAGTTTTGGTGGATTAGCCTCAATAGAGACCTTCACGCCAAACTTATTCAAGGCAACGGTACATACAGGGCCAATAGAAGCCACCATGCATCGGTTCAACCCAGCCTGCAATTCTGACTCTCGACCCAGTTGCTGAGCCAACGAAAATAGATTGTGCACCTGAGAAGCGCTGGTAAAACAGCTGACATCAACCGCATCTGCATCCAGCGCATTCATTAAAACAAGCATTGGCTGCGTATCTGCGGGCATGCTCCAGCGATACGTTGCGATCTCCGTAACACGAGCGCCACGTTCTTCAAGCGCTTTTAGTAACTCCCAATTCGTATCGCCATAACGTTGCACCACCACATGCTGGCCAGAAATGGGTAGCGCATCAATCTGAGCCAGAACTTCAGCAGTGGTATACGGTTCGCTGGCAGTAAAATCAATACGCACGTTGCGTGAACGCAATACGGCTGTTGGTTTTGTACCACGCACTGCAATTTTGGACGACTCTAATGTTTGTAATAATTGGTCAGTAATTCCCAATGAGTCCGTGGTAGCAAATAAAGCTTTTACACCAACACCTGTCTGAAAAATAAAAAGATCCGGCAAGTTAGCCTGCCAATCATTCACCATTTGCAAAATTAGCACAGGATCAATATCGGGAACCTCAGCCAATGCAGGCGCTGATAAAGGTGTTCCACCATACTTTCGAACTAGATCCGCAAGCTGCTCTCCTGCTCTATTTTCTAAAATGGCGATGGTTTTATTTTGCAATTTCTTGATTCCTAGCAGAGGGCGATATCGAGAGCAGTATATGAGGATTATTTTTAGATTTTCAGTATAACAAATCCCCTATCAGCCAAAAATACATTTATGATTTTGAGCTATACATGTGATGGTACTTAACGACAATGACTAAACTCAAACTCCTAATCAATCTGTGGCTGGTTGGCATCACACGCAAGCTGCAAAACAACTTCTACCTATACCTCAGCGCCTTACTCACTTTACTAGTGTTACTTGATGCAAGCGTGTTTCATATAGGTGAAAATATGCGCGACCGCGCTTTTGACATGATGGTAAAAAATCGCATCATTGTGCCAAAAGCTGACAAAGATATTGTCATTGTAGATATCAATGAAGCATCGCTCAGTGCCATGGCAAAAGAATATGGTCGCTGGCCATGGCCTCGTCAGGTTTTTGGGGAGTTTGTAGAAAATATTGAAGCGCAAGAACCCAAAGCCATTGTATTTGATGTGTTATTTAGTGATGCTGATGTTTACAATCCAGATAGTGACGCCTATTTTAATGAAGTTATTGCTGGCACCAACAATACATTCTTTCCAATGTTACGCCTGCCAGAAACCAGTGATGCTTTAAGCAAAGTAACACCAGATATGATTCCCGGCATCTATCGCAACCCAGAAAATTCTGCAGCAAGCACTAAAAAGCCTATTGCCATTGTACTACCGCATTTTGAGGCCGCACTTAACAGCAAGCACCTTGGCACACACAACATCTACCCCGATACTGACGGCATTGTGCGCGAATACAAATTATGGAGAGATGAGAATGGCTGGCGCTTGCCTGCCCTACCACTTACTGTAGGTGAGTTTATCCAACAAAATCCAAAACCTCAGCCACAAGACGTGCTGATTAACTGGCGTGGAAAACCCTTTACTTATCAATTTGTGAGTTTCAGTGATGTATATGCTGACATGTCTAGCAAAATCAAAAAACGCCCGCCAAGTGAATTCACCAATAAAATCGTCATTATTGGCTCCACTGCACCTTCACTCTTCGACCTCAAAGCCACCGCCATGGCAAAAGCACACCCGGGTGTAGAAATCTTAGCTACCGCTATCGATAATGTTAAACATAATGATTACTTGCATGTATGGCGCGGCAAAACACCTTACATACTCATGAGTCTGCTATTGGTCTGGCTGACAGCATTTGCCTTTTATCGCAATATCGACCGAGATAAAGTGACTAAAGTTTTTAGTAGCAGTCAAATCAGCTTACTGGCACTTTCTTATACCGCCATTAATTTGAGCAATACCTATCTAGACTTTACAGGCCCAATCACTTGGGCAGTACTCTATTTCAGCGTTGCCAAGATATACGCACTTGCTAACGATCGTGCATTGCAGCGACTATTAGCCAACGATGTAGAGTCTGGTAAAAAAGGCACTGCGATTTTACTCATGCCAATTGTAATTGAAAGCAAAGAATCACTCAGCGACGCCATTTTAAAAAAACTACAACTCAAAATTGAAAAACAATTGCAATTACCTGCAACCGTTGCCATATTAAAGGGAACGCAAAGTGGCGTTTGGGGTTTATTTAGCGACATTGTCACGGTAAGTTGGGCCTACCCACATGACAATGAAACAGAATCTGCAAATGCCAACCAAGATGCCGAACAGTTAGGTCACCAATTAAACCACTTGATACAGGACTTAGGTCTACCCAGTGATACCAGCGTACGTTATGTGCATCACAGCAGTATACTCAACACTGAAAAACCTATGGCCAGCCAGTGGCGAGGGATGTTTGCGCAAGCCATCATTAAGCTAGATATTTTAGAAAAAGGTTAAATTCTTGGCATCTTCCCCTTCCTAAAGGAAGGGGACTCCTAACATCACTGTTAAGACTTCCTAATTCAACGAAAACAGCCCATTTACAGATATTGCTAAATGCAAACAGGACTTACATTCTCTCCAAAGGCTAACCCCGCCAGCCCGGCGGTTAATATGTTTTTGGCTGCATTTACATCACGGTCATGGGCTAAGCCACAATAAGGGCAGCGCCAAGAACGTGTGCTAAGTGAAAGCGTTGATAGCGCATATCCGCAAGCATTGCAACGCTTGCTGGATGGATACCACTTATCAATACCAATTAAGGTTCTACCATACCATTTAGCTTTGTACTCTAATTGCCGTACAAATTCCGACCAACTAGCGTCAATAATGGATTTTGCCAACCTGCGGTTTTTAAGCATGTTGGATACAGCCAGACTTTCAACGGCGATTACTTGGTTCTCGTTAATCAGCTTGGTTGAAAGTTTATGCAAGAAATCTTTACGAATATCGGTGATTCTTGCATGGAGTTTTGCGACCTTTAATCGCGCTTTATTACGATTACTTGAACCTTTCTTTTTTTTGCTTAATCGTTGCTGCAGTAACGCCAACCTTTCTAGGTTACTACGAAGTGCTTTTGGTGATTGGTATTTACTGCCAGTTGAAGTGACTGCAAAATCAGTTAAACCTAAATCAATACCAATACTTGATATCTCTGTTACCTTAGTACTTACAGCATCATCACAAATTAGCGATACAAAGTATCGCCCAGCACAGTCTTTGCTCACTGTAACCGTGGTAATCTTTGCGGCTTTAGGCAAGGTGCGAGACCATTTGATTGCTAAGGGTTCTTTCATCTTCGCTAACATCAGGATGCTATCTTCAAACCTGAAAGCACTGGCGGTATATTCAGCAGCTTGCTTATCAAACTTAGACTTAAAGTTTGGATACTTGTTGCGTTTGGCAAAGAAGTTACCAAAAGCCGTCTGTAAGTGCCGCAGTGCTTGTTGCACAGGAACTGAACTTACTGTATTTAACCAAGTGTATTCAGGTTGTCTCTTAAGAGTAGTCAGTAAAGCAGAGGTTTCATGATAGCCAATGCGCTTCTGCTCGTTATAATAAGCATCGGTACGTGCTTTGAGCATATAGTTATAAGCAAATCGCGCACAACCAAAGGTTTGAGCGAGTATTTCTTTTTGCTCAGCCGTTGGGTAAAACCTGAATTTATAGGCACGCTTAACATCCATTTACACAATTTATTATTTCCGTGTAAGATTGTCAATAAGAATAGCACCATTAAAAGAAAGGAAGCAAGATTAGGTGATGCTTTGCATCACGCGCTACTCCTCACAGCCATGAATGGCAGTGCTTCTTGCGTATTTAAATGAACCATTTTAAACACATTCTTCTAGCAGCAAGCTTGCCTTTACTGCTATTAATCAACCAAAGCTTTGCAACGGAGGCAGGAAGCGCGCTCAAAAACGACAGCTTACGCTTTGAGCCATTTGCAGATGCAAAAGTAACGGGCACGATCAACCGTGGTGACAACCTCGAAATCATTAAAAAACAAGGGGCTTGGTTACAAGTAAAAGCCAGCAAGAGTACTGGCTGGGTACGCTTACTTTCGGTAAAACGTGGTAGCGCAACCTCTAGCAATCAGACAAGTGGCGTACTTGCACTAGCCAGCGGTCGCGCGGGTACTGGGCAAGTTGTTTCAACTACTGGCGTTCGTGGTTTAGGTGAAGAAGAGCTTAAAGCAGCAAAATTCAACGAAGCTGAAATTAAAACACTGGAAAGTTACACCATAAGCGCCGACCAAGGTCGCAAGTTTGCTCAGGATGGCAACTTAAAAACCATCCAATTCTCTAATTTAAAAGCAGCTAAAGGAAATGCAAAATGAAAAGAATATTCAAACTAGTATTACTTACTGGCCTGCTGGCGAGTTTTAGCTTACAAAGCTCCGCATTTGATTTAAAAGGGGCATTAAAAGACGCTGTCGACAAAAAAACTGGGGGCAATTCAGAACAAACCACAAACTCAGCCTCACCAGCAAAAGCCGAGGAGTCAAAACCTGCCTTTAACTGGAAAAATCCAAGCAAAGAAGAAGAAATTGCACTTGGTCGAGAAATTACTGGCAGCCTACTAGGCGCTGCACCGCTAGTCAAAGATGAAGCTTTACAAAAATACGTCAATTCCGTCGGTCGCTGGGTAGCCTCGCAGTCAGAGCGGCCAGACCTACCCTGGCGATTTGGTGTGATTGAAAGCAACGACTTCAACGCCTTTGCTGCTCCGGGCGGATACGTTGTGCTAACCAAAGGCTTGTACAGCAAACTAACAAATGAAGCTCAACTTGCCGGTGTGCTCGGCCATGAAATTGGTCATGTGGTAAAAAAACACCAACTCAAAGTACTACAAAAGCAACAGCTATTAAACATAGGCGCGGGCTTACTACGTGATAATTTTTCCAAAGATAGCAAACTGGCCAATCAAGCCATTGGTGCTGGCGCGGAGATTAGCGCACGCAGTTTAGATAAAGATGCAGAATTTGAAGCGGATAGACTCGGCCTAAGCTACGCAACGCGTGCTGGGTACGAGCCATTTGGTTTAAGTGATGTATTGCAAATTATGGGCCAAACGAGCAAAGACGATAGCAGCGTTGCCCTACTGTTCAAAACCCACCCACACCCTGACGAAAGACTCACCACATTAGATACAGCAGTGGGCAACAGGCTCGACAACATTCAAACTGGAAAAACGCTAGAAAACAGATTTTATCAACTTAAAAATTGACCTATTAATTGGCCTAAGCATAAACCGTTCATGCTGATTGACACCTGCATCATTAAAGAGAAGAATGCTTAATATCAGCACAATTAATAGGGGCACTCATGGCAACAACAAACAAACAAACCATTACAAGAAAAAAACCAGCTCTGCGTCAAGTGATTACAGGTGACACACCTCCTGACAACTCCCCGCAGGGTGTAGAAAGTTTTGTTGTTAGCGAAAAAACTGCTGCCGCACGCGAGTCAAAATATGCTGCTGTGCAAGACATCATCAATGGTATTTCAACGACTCATGATATGACCACGCTCTCTGATGCACTTAGCGTTATTTTAGATGGCGCATCGCCAGACGATGCAGTAGCACTAACAAAAGCAATTGCAGAACTACCTAAAAAAGTCCTCACAAAGTCACGCAAAAATCCTGATGAAGAGTTAGCTTCAGACTGGCGCGAGGGTAACTATCCTTACAAAAATCTGATTTCAAGAAAGTCTTATGAAAATCAAAAATATCATCTGCAAGTAGAGTTATTAAAACTACAAGCATGGGTAAAAGAAACAGGTCAACGTGTTGTCATTCTATTTGAAGGTCGCGACGCCGCAGGTAAGGGTGGCACCATTCGTCGCTTTATGGAGCACTTAAATCCTCGCGGCGCACGCGTTGTGGCTCTAGAAAAACCAAGTGAAGTAGAGCGTGGTCAATGGTATTTCCAGCGCTACGTTTCACAGTTACCTACTGCGGGTGAAATCGCCCTGTTTGACCGTTCATGGTACAACCGCGCTGGTGTTGAGCGCGTAATGGGCTTTTGCAATAACGATGAATATTTAGAATTCATGCGTCAGGCGCCTGATTTTGAGCGAAACCTGACACGTAGCGGCATTCATGTCATTAAATTCTGGTTCTCTGTAAGCCGTGAAGAGCAGCGTCGCCGATTCAAAGAACGCGAGATGCACCCTCTTAAACAGTGGAAGCTAAGCCCGATTGACCTTGCCTCACTAGATAAATGGGACGATTACACCAAGGCAAAAGAGGCCATGTTCTTTCATACAGACACTGCAGACTCACCATGGACAGTCATCAAATCTGATTGTAAGAAAAGAGCACGTTTGAACGCCATGCGCTATGTGCTACACAAACTGCCTTACAACAACAAAAATCTGGATGCGATTGGTGCACTTGACCCACTTTTAGTTGGACGCGCACATATTGTGTATGAACGTGACGAGCACAATCAGGTAGTGCTTTAACCGTCTCATTGAAGTAGGAGCAATAGATTATCACTCCTACTTC
>CAYQZK010000001.1:0-45909 GCA_964422015.1 uncultured Methylotenera sp. | reverse complement strand
CCTCTTCCGAGAGATATGAGTTCCATCTAGAAACAATAAAATAAAATCTCTCTAAACTAAATTTCTGGCTCGCAACTCTGCTTTGATATATGCGTAATATATAGGCGCAGCCACAATACCAGCCAAACCAAAAGCAGCCTCCATCGCCAACATTGCAATAAGTAGCTCCCAAGCATTAGCCCGAATTTGCCCACCCACAATGCGAGCATTCAAGAAATATTCAAACTTGTGAATAACAATCAAATAAGCTAATGAGCCAATCGCCACGCCTAAAGACTGGCTCAAACTCACCACCACAATCACGGTATTAGAAACTAAATTGCCAATCACAGGAATCAAGCCAACGACAAAGGTAATGGCAATCATGGTCTTTACCAGAGGCAAATGAATACCCATTAATGGCAACACTACAGCTAAGTAAATAGCCGTAAAAATTGTATTCACTGCTGAAATACGTATCTGTGCAAATACCACACGGCGGAACGCATCACTAAGTAAGCTGCAACGCCCAACCAAGGCTCGTGCAAAAGGTTTAAAGTGGTCAATTAGCACAGCTTCACGTAAAGCCAATATGCCGCCTATAATCATGCCCAGAATGATGTGCACGATTACCCTGCCAGCTTCTTTACCAAAAACTTGTAGCTCATCCGCATGCGAACGTAACCAATCTACTGCTTGTTCTTTAAAAGTAAGTGCGTCCACTGGCAGATATTTCAATAACCAGCTCGGCAAAATGCGGCGCGAGTCTTCAAGAATTTGCGCCATTTTTGCAAATAACACCGTTACACTACCAGAATCAGAGCGCAATAAAGTAGCCAGGCCAAGACCTGCAAGCCCTAAAAGGGTGATCACCACAAACACCAAAATAGCTACAGCCCACAACTTTGAACGATTACTCGGCTGTTTAGAAGGGAATTTGCGTGCAATATGTGGCGTAAGAATATGCACTAGCTCAAACACCAAGAGCCCTGCAAGCAATGATGGCAACAGACCAAATTTGACTACAAATAACAGGGTAAAAATCGCTAAAATCCAAGCTGCAATATCATGTACAGAAGGTGGTGATGCTTGTGCGTTTTTCGTCATTTTTTAACTAAAGCCCAATCAATTAATTACAACTTAAATCGGCCTAAAAAACCAGCCACTTCATCTACCGGCAAAGAAACAAGCAAATCAATCTGAGTATTAAATGCTTTATCTATAATAGTACCGTTACATTTAGATAAAGCCCTCGTTAACGCATCCATTTGTTTGTAGTCTATAGTCAATTGCACGCTTTTCATCTCAACAAAGTCGCCAATTTTTGCTGCATCTAATGCCAGCTTAGCCGTACCGCCATAAGCACGTGCCAAACCGCCCGTACCCAAATTAATGCCGCCGTAATAACGAATAACGGCTACGCAAACATTAATTAAATCACGCCCTTCAATCAGCTTTAATACAGGCATACCCGCAGTGCCTGATGGTTCGCCTGCATCTGAAAAACGCGGCACAATACCCTGTTCAGTTTTTAATCGAAATCCATAAGCCAAATGATGTGCGCCTGGATGCTGTGCAGCAAAAGCGCGCAATGCAGCCCCAACTTCTCGCTCATTTTCACAGCGCAATGCCATAGCGATAAAACGTGACTTTGTAATGGTTTGCTCAGCAAACCCTGTTTGCGTAATCACTAGCACTTAACTTAGCCCAGTAATCGTACCATGCTGGCTCACACCGATACGTGAACTAGCAGGCAGCTTAGGCAAGCCCGGCATGGTCATCATGTCACCACAAATCGCGACGACAAACTCTGCACCCCGCGACAACCTGAGCTCTCGCACTTGCAGCACATGTCCAGTAGGCGCACCTCTAAGCTTTGCATCTGACGAAAATGAATACTGCGTTTTGGCAATACAAACAGGATAATGCCCATAGTTTTTTTCCAAAACGATAAGACTATTTTTTGCAGTTGCAGACCACTCCACTGAAGCAGCGCCATATATTTTTTTGGCAATTGTTTCAATTTTTTGTAGCAGTGACATGTCATTTGGGTATAACAATTTAAAAGTGCTACTGGTTTGCTCAACGATTTTCAGCACTTCAAGCGCTAATGCTTTTGCACCGACACCTCCTTGCGCCCAATGCTTGCAAACCACGGCTTTAACACCCATTTTTTCTACTTCTGTTTGCAGCAAAGTAATTTCCGCATCGGTATCTGTCACAAAGTGATTAATGGCCACGACAACCTGCAACCCAAAATGCTGCTGAAGATTTTGTACATGTTTTTGTAGATTTGCCATTCCCAGTTTTAATGCAGATAAATCCTCTTGATTTAAAGCCGCAACATCTAAACCACCATGAAATTTAAGCGCACGCACTGTGGCCACTAAAACCACTGCCGCTGGCTGCAAACCAGTTTTTCTACACTTGATGTTAATAAATTTTTCAGCACCTAAATCCGCGCCAAAGCCAGCTTCTGTAACTACATAGTCCGCCAGTTTCAATGCCGCCTGAGTGGCAATCACCGAATTACACCCATGCGCAATATTGGCAAATGGACCGCCGTGTACTAGCGCAGCGGTATGCTCTAATGTCTGTACAAGATTTGGTAGAAATGCATTTTTCAGCAATGCCGTCATTGCACCCTCAGCTTGTAAATCACCAGCCAATATTGCTTGACCAGTAGTGCTTAATCCAATCTGAATATTCGCCAATCTGGCTTGTAAATCTTCAAGCGAAGTCGCTAAACAAAATATCGCCATCACCTCACTAGCTACAGTAATATCAAATCCCGTTTGCCTGTCACAGACTTTGCCATCTTTAGCCTGACTATGCAGTGTAATGTTGCGTAACGCACGGTCATTCATATCCATGCAACGCCGCCAAGTAATGCTTGCAGCGTCTATATTGAGCGCATTGCCTTGATAAATATGATTATCGATTAAAGCAGCAAGTAAATTGTTAGCGCTACTAATGGCATGGAAATCACCCGTAAAATGCAGGTTAATATCTTCCATTGGCACCACTTGCGAGTAACCACCCCCTGTTGCTCCGCCTTTTAAGCCGAACACAGGCCCTAGTGAAGGCTCTCGCATACAGACCATTGCCTGCTTATCACCCTGTAATACTTGATTTAACGCATCCGCCAAACCAATCGTTGTGGTGGTTTTACCTTCACCTGCAGGTGTTGGACTAATGGCAGTCACTAAAATCAATTTACCATCTGTTTTTTGCTTTAGATTTTGAATGCAGCCAACACTGAGCTTAGCAATGTGATGCCCATAAGGAATTAAATCATCCTCATTGAGGTGCAACTTATGCGCAATCGCTGTGATTTTTTGTAGCCCTGCAGATTGGGCTATTTCAATATCGCTTAACATTTAAGCTCTCTAAAAATTTATAAACTCTTATTTGCGCCCACCCAAAATACTGCCTAACACACCGCGAATAATCTGCCGACCCAATTCAGAGCCTATGGTACGCGCTGCACTTTTAGCCACGGCCTCTAATACGCCATCAGACTGGCGACCTGGTGATCGCTTCTGGCTATTATCGTTGCCGCCGCCTCCAAGTATGCTGCCCCAATTAAAGCCACTTTCTTCTGACTGCGCTTCAGTTGCTCCTTGCTCTGCGCGACCTTTCAAGATCTCGTACGCAGACTCACGATCAACTGATTTTTCATAGAAACCCGCCACCACAGAAGTCTGAATTGTTTGGTTACGCTCAACATCTGTTGCCGGACCAATACGGCTACTAGGAGGGCAAACAAAAGTACGTTCAACAGGTGTGGGCGTACCCTTTTCATCTAAAAATGAAACCAAAGCCTCCCCCACGCCCAACTCTGTAATGGCTGTTGCCACATCCACTTTAGGATTGCTTCTAAAAGTATCCGCCGCAGATTTCACTGCTTTTTGATCCCGTGGTGTAAAAGCGCGCAAAGCATGCTGCACACGGTTACCCAATTGACCTAACACCACATCAGGAATATCCAATGGATTTTGACTGACAAAATAAATGCCTACGCCTTTAGAGCGAATCAAACGTACCACTTGCTCAATTTTCTCTAGCAAAGCTTGAGGCGCATCATTAAACAACAAATGCGCTTCATCAAAAAAGAACACCAGTTTCGGTTTATCTAAATCCCCAGCTTCAGGCAGTTTTTCAAACAATTCAGAAAGCAACCAAAGCAATAATGTCGCGTAAATACGTGGTGCGTTAGACAACTTGTCACTGGCTAAAATATTAATTACACCGTGCCCCTGCGCGTCAGTTTGAATAAAATCATCCAAATTCAGTGCTGGCTCACCAAAAAACGCGTCAGCACCTTGTGTTTCCATCTCCAGAAGTGCCCGCTGAACTGCACCAACACTAGCTGCCGAGATGCTGCCGTATTGCGTCATGTATTCCTGTGCATTTTCAGCAGCATGTTGCATCATGGTGCGCAGGTCTTTCAGGTCTAGCAATAGCCAGCCTTTATCATCAGCTATTTTGAATACAGCATTTAACACACCACTTTGTACTTCATTTAGATTTAATAGACGGGCTAACAATAACGGCCCCATCTCTGCGATCGTCGTGCGCACTGGGTGCCCTTTTGTACCGAATACATCCCAAAATGTGACTGGACATTTTGAATAACTAAAATCAGTGAGCGCCATTTGCTCAATACGCGCCTCAACTTTTGGATTACCACCACCCTGCTGAGATAACCCCGATAAGTCACCCTTCACATCGGCCATAAAAACGGGCACACCCAATTTAGAAAAACCTTCAGCTAGGGTTTGCAATGTCACGGTTTTACCCGTACCTGTAGCACCTGCAATCAGGCCATGACGGTTAGCCATTTTTGGCAATAGGAAACTTGAGGTTTCTTGATTTTTTGCGATTAAGATTGGGTTGGTCATCGTTGTTTTTAACCTGTTATTAATTGTAAGAAACTACGTTTCATGAATAGAAGTATTAATTAAAAATCACCCTTACTGGCTTTATCCATAATTTCCAGCAAAGTAGTTTCCAACTCCTGCGCTGATTTTTGTGCTCGAAGTGTAGGGTTTTTAATACTTTTTAAATCAAAAGTTGGGCGCGCCAAGGCAATATACAATTTAAGTTTTTTTTGTGCATCTAGCTTTTCGTAAATCGCGATACGGCATGGTGCAAACACTAGAAACTCTGGATGATCCAGCACAATTTCCGTACCTAAGCTCAAATTACAATAGCTGTGCACCTCTTTAACCCCTTGCGGATCTATGCCACGCTTCTGTATATGTTCTGCAATAGGAAAGTTTGCTGGGTTAACAAAATTCAACCCCTCACTCACGCTTTTTAGGCTATCCACCACATCCTGATAACTCACACCATCTTTTACTGCCAGCTCATAAATTGAAGTGCTAGTATCAATCTCTGGCATCCCCGCTCTAACTTTTCCTACAAGCTCCTGCTTACTGGAATCCTGAGCGTTTACATTAATACAAGCAAGCATCAAGATCATGATGATGGTGAATTTATTAGTCATGAATTAACTCCCAAATATTGCACGCTACAATTTGTATGATTATGTACTGATTTTAAGTGCTGCGTTCACTGCCTCACGATTAAAATGCGGTGCAATTGACTCAATAAAACCGTACATATAGCTACGCAAAAATGCATCTTTACGCACTCCCAAATACGTTGTGCTATCTGGAAATAAATGACTCACATCAATGCGTGCTAAATGCGCATCTCGTTCAGGATCATAGGCCATATTAGCGAGCAACCCTACACCTAAACCTAAGGTAACATACGTTTTAATCACGTCCGCATCAATAGCAGTTAGCACCACATTTGGGGATAAGCCAGCATCACTGAATATTTTGGATACTAATGTGCCCCCAGTAAATGCAAAGTCATAAGTAATCAACGGATAAGCCACCAGCTTTTCTAAGGTCAGCACTCCATCTGACAGCAAAGGGTGACCTTGTGGCACCACCACACAACGATTCCACTGATAACAGGGCAAGCACAGCAAACTATCAAAGCTGCTAATTGACTCTGTAGCGATACCAATATCAGCCTCACCACTTGCCACTTGTTCTGCAACTTGCAGAGGATTCCCCTGATGAATATTCAACTTAACTTGCGGATAGTTACTCATAAAACTCTTTACCGCTGCTGGCAATTTATAACGTGCTTGAGTATGCGTTGTAGCTATAGTGAGCGTACCTGTTTCAACATCACCAAATTCGTCTGCAACACGCTTGATGTTTTCAATGTCGCGTATCACTTTAGCAGCCAATGCTAATATTTGACTTCCAGGCTCTGTAATCCCCGTCAACCTCTTGCCATTACGCTGAAAAACTTGCAAACCAATCTCATCTTCGAACAACTGAATTTGCTTACTCACGCCCGGTTGAGACGTATATAAAACTTCTGCCGCACTGGTAATGTTTAAGTTTTGCCGTGCTACTTCATGTAAATAGCGTAATTGGTGTAGTTTCATCTTTCAAAGACCCCTATTTAAACAACCATTTTTTATATAACAAAAGAGTATATGCATAGAATAACATATTCTAAAACAACTGTTTGATAGCTGATATAGTGCGCAACTTCGTAAGAAAATGTTTTAAATTAACGGATACTCCACATGGAATTTGGTTACATAGTTGCAGGCTTTGCTGTAGGTTTATTGGTTGGGTTAACTGGTGTGGGTGGTGGATCTCTTATGACACCAATACTGGTGCTATTTTTTCACATTAAACCAGCATTAGCGGTTGGGACTGATTTGCTCTACGCTTCTGTAACCAAAACAGTAGGCATTTTTGCGCATGGCAAACTTGGCAACATTGAATGGAAAATTGTACGTTATTTAGCTTACGGTAGCGTACCAGCATCTATGCTTACAACATTTAATTTAAAACACATGGATATTGCCTCAGACGCTGCGGTAAATACCATCAAATTCTGGCTAGGCATTGCCTTATTAATCACCTCACTGTCTGTGTTATTTCGCAACCAGTTAAGGAAGCTCTCGCAAAGAGAGCATTTAATCAACGCAAAATGGACTCCTTTTTTAACCATCACACTGGGGCTAGTTTTAGGATTTTTAGTTACGTTAACTTCCGTAGGTGCTGGCGCTCTAGGCGTCACAGCGCTGTTGATTATTTACCCCAATAGATCTATCAACACTATTATTGGTTCAGACATTGCACATGCAGTACCACTCACACTAGTAGCAGGTCTGGGGCACGCCAGCATAGGTACTGTAGATTACGGATTATTAGGCACACTTCTATTAGGCTCTGTTCCAGGCATCTGGATTGGTAGTCATTTAACATCAAAAGTGGCTGAACATTGGGTGCGCATTACACTCGCCCTGATATTGATTTTTGTGGGCTTGAAACTCGTTTTCCATTAAAATGGCGCGTTGCAAGCAGTCTATAGCTTTGAATATTTTTTAATGTAAGAAAAGTACAAAATGTATAAGTATGATGAAATAGATCAACAAATTGTTGACGAAAGAGTCGCCCAATACCGCGACCAAACCCGCCGCTACTTAGCAGGTGAGCTCACTGAAGATGAGTTCCGTCCATTACGCTTGCAAAATGGCCTGTATATTCAGCGCCAAGCTCCTATGCTACGCATTGCAGTACCTTACGGTATGCTCTCTAGCAAACAATTGCGCAAACTTGGCGATATTGCACAAAAATATGACCACGGTTATGGTCACTTCAGCACGCGTCAAAACCTACAACTCAACTGGCCTAAACTGGAAGATGTGCCTGAGATTTTAGCTGAGCTTGCCACAGTTGAAATGCACGCCATTCAGACCTCAGGCAACTGCATTCGCAACATCACCACAGACCAATTTGTAGGTGTAGCTCCAGATGAGGTTGTTGACCCGCGCGCCATGGCTGAAATCATGCGTCAATGGAGCACCTTTCATCCAGAGTTCGCTTTACTACCACGTAAATTTAAAATTGCCGTATCAGGCACCAAGCAAGACCGTGCAGTAGTGCAAATGCACGACATTGGTATGGAGTTTTATCGTGATGCAGAGAATAAGCTCGCGATTAAAGTTTGGGTTGGCGGTGGTTTAGGTCGCACACCTATTTTAGGCACAGTGATTCATGAGCACTTGGAGTGGCAACATGCACTCACCTATTGCGAGGCTATTATCCGCGTTTACAACTTGCATGGTCGCCGTGACAATGCCTACAAAGCGCGCATCAAAATTCTAGTGAAAGCACTGGGCATTGACGAGTTCCGTAAACAAGTCGATGCTGAATGGGCGCATCTAAAAGACAACCCAAACACGATTACTGAAGCTGAATTAGCCCGTGTTGCTCAACATTTTGATGCTATGCCTTATGAAAAATTGTCGGCACATGATGCAAGCTTTGATGCTGCCATAGCCAGCAACCCAGCTTTTGCTTCATGGGTGAAGCGTTGCGTACATCCTCATAAACAAGCTGGCTACCGCGCAGTAACGCTTTCATTGAAGCCACATGGCAAAGCTCCAGGCGATGCTACGACAGCACAAATGCATGTGGTTGCTGATTTAGCCGAACAATACAGCTTTGGCGAACTACGCGTTTCACACGAACAGAATCTTATTCTGGCTGATGTAAAACTCACTGATTTATTTGCCGTGTGGGAAAAAGCACGTGCACATGGTTTAGCTACGCCAAACATTGGCTTACTCACGGATATTATATGTTGTCCAGGCGGTGACTTTTGCTCACTAGCAAACGCTAAGAGTATTCCAATCGCACAAGCTATTCAAATGCAGTTTGATAACTTGGATTACCTGCATGATATCGGCGACCTTGAACTTAACATCTCAGGTTGCATGAACGCCTGCGGACACCACCACATTGGTCACATTGGTATTTTAGGTGTAGATAAAGATGGCTCAGAGTGGTACCAAGTCACTATCGGCGGCAGTCAAGGCAATAACGCAAGCATTGGCAATGTGATTGGTCGTTCGTTCGCCGCAGAGGAAATGCCTGGCGTGGTACAACGTTTGATTGAAGTGTATTTAAAAGAGCGTACACCAGAGGAGTTGTTCCTCGATACGGTTCGCCGATTGGGTGTTACGCCGTTCAAAGAACATGTTTACGCGACACCAATCATTAGCACCAACAAAAGCGAGGCTGAAAATGTCTAATTTGATCTACAAAAATGCCATCGTTGCTGATGACTGGACATTGGTTGAACTACCAAAAGCAGAACAGGAAGTTCGTAAACAAGCAGGTAAAGTTGTACTTTTCAGCCTGACTGGCGAAAAAACCATTTCTGAAGAACAAATTGCCAACACCGTAATTCCAGCTATGGGTAAAGTGATTGTACCGATGTCGGTCTACCTAGCACGTAAAGATGCTCTAGCAGAGCGCGTAAGCAAGGGTGAAATTGGCATCTGGCTGGCAACGCATGAAGTTCTGGAAGACCTAACGAATACAACAACCAATCTGAATGCATTTCCACTGATTGCAGTTTATGTAGAACGCTTTGCAGATGGCCGCATTTTCTCACTCGGCAACTTATTGCGTACTCGTTATGCTTTTAACAACACCATGCGTGCTTTTGGCGACGTGTTGCGCGACCAGCTATTCTTCCTAAAACGATCAGGTTTTGACAGTTATTTAATTCGCGCAGACAGAAATGCTGAAGATGCGCTACAAAGCCTGAAGGACTTCAGCCAGCCCTATCAAGGTGCGGTTGATGATCACTTGCCAGTATGGCGCAGAGTTAATCGGGGTGCGTAAGTGAGCAATGGCGTCTCCATGCTGCGCCCAGCAGCAAACAACCCTGCCACTTCACCAGAGCTGACAGAAGCCTTACAAGCTACGGTAAAAGAAAAGCGCGCGCAAGTGCTTGCCTTGCTGCGAGCCGCCATTCAAGAGCTGGGCAACCAAAACGAAATCACCTTTGCCAACAGCATGGGCGCCGAAGACATGGTGCTGACCGATATTATTCAGCGCGAGTCACTAGCCATTGAGATTTTTTCATTAGACACAGGTCGCCTGCCGACTGAAACTTACGATCTGATTGCAGAAACCGAGCGCACCTACAACACCAAACTCAAACTATTTTTTCCACAAGCTGAGCCAGTAGAAAACTATGTGCGCAGCAATGGTATCAATGCCTTCTATGAAAGTATTGAGCTACGTAAAGCCTGTTGTTTTATGCGTAAAGTTGAGCCACTGCAACGCGCACTTAAAGGCAAAAAAGCATGGATTACTGGCATGCGTGCAGAACAATCGACTACCCGTGTTGATTTACCATTACGCCAGTTTGATGCAGGTAACCAATTAGAAAAGTTCAATCCTTTAAGTGACTGGACTGAGCAGGAAGTTTGGGCCTATATTCGCATGTTCAGCGTACCTTACAATAAGCTGCATGACCAGTTTTACCCTAGCATAGGCTGTGCACCATGCACTCGTGCCATTGCAATGGGTGAGGACGTGCGTGCTGGCAGATGGTGGTGGGAAGACCCACTGAATAAAGAATGTGGATTACACGTAAAGAAATAACCTTTTAAGATTCAAAACTTAAGATTTAATACCTCTAAGATCTAAACAATGACAACTAATCAACCTAAACCTCATCAGCCACTTTCGCACTTAGATTGGCTTGAATCAGAAGCCATCTACATTCTGCGTGAAGTCGCTGGACAATGTTCAAATCCAGTATTGCTATTCTCAGGTGGCAAAGATTCGCTTTGTATCTTGCGTCTAGCTGAAAAAGCTTTCCGCCCAGGCCGCTTTCCGTTCCCACTGATGCACATTGATACCGGCCACAACTACAAAGAAGTTATCGACTTCCGTGATCAACGTGCGACTGAATTAGGTGAGCGTTTGATTGTGCGTTCAGTAGAAGACTCCATGAAACGCGGCACTGTAGTACTGAAATCCGCTGATGAATCACGCAACAAGCATCAATCTGTCACTTTGTTGGAAGCGATTGAAGAATTTGGCTTTGACTGCTGCATCGGCGGCGCACGCCGCGATGAAGAAAAAGCTCGCGCTAAAGAACGTATTATGAGTTTCCGTGACGAATTCGGTCAGTGGGATCCAAAGAACCAACGTCCTGAACTATGGAATCTTTACAATGCACGTTCACACAAAGGCGAGAATATTCGCGCTTTCCCGATTTCCAACTGGACAGAAATGGACGTTTGGCAGTACATCGAACGTGAAAAATTAAGTCTACCTAGTATCTATTTTGCTCACCAACGCGATGTAGTTATGCGCGGCGGATCTATCGTGCCTGTAAACGTACCTCTTGTAAACGGTGAAATCACCAACCCAGTAAAAGCTGGCGAAGAAATCATCAATATGCAGGTGCGTTTTAGAACTGTAGGTGACATTTCCTGTACCGCTCCAGTCATCAGCGATGCTGACACTGTGAGCAAAATCGTAATTGAAACCGCAACCTCGACCATTACAGAGCGCGGCGCAACAAGGCTGGATGACCAAACATCCGACGCATCCATGGAACAACGTAAAAAAGAAGGCTATTTCTAATGAGCACGACCAATACACAACATAACGATAGCCTACTCCGCTTTATGACATGCGGTAGCGTTGATGATGGCAAAAGCACTTTAATCGGCCGTCTCCTATTTGACACCAAAACCATTTTGGCAGACACACTGACGCAGATGGAACGCACCTCGCAAAAGCGCGGCATGGAAGCTGTAGACTTATCCCTGCTAACTGACGGCTTGCAGGCTGAGCGTGAGCAAGGCATTACCATTGACGTAGCTTACCGTTACTTCAGCACTGGCACCCGCAAATACATCATTGCCGATGCGCCTGGCCACGAACAATACACCCGCAACATGGTCACGGCTGCATCGACTGCCAACCTAGCGATTATTTTGATTGATGCCCGCAGAGGCGTACTCACCCAAACACGTCGTCACTCCTACCTCGCGCATTTGGTGGGCATTCCACACATCGTCGTGGCGGTCAACAAAATGGACTTGGTGAATTACGACCAAGCGGTATACGATAAAATCTGTGCCGACTACTTGGCTTTTGCCAACGAAATAGGTTTAGCCCAAAGTAAAGCGGCAACTGGTCACGATATTAGCTTTATCCCAATGTCTGCTCTAAACGGCGATATGCTGGTAGACCGCTTAGATAATATGCCTTGGTACACTGGTCCAACCATGATTGAAACACTGGAAGCCACACCTCCAGCACATTCAGAGCACGCTGAACCATTCCGCTTCCCTGTACAATTTGTATGCCGCCCACATGCTTCTGACGACCATGATCTGCATGACTTCCGTGGCTTTATGGGGCGTATTGAATCAGGTGAAATTGCTGTGGGTGATGCTGTTACAGTATTGCCAAATGGCTACACTTCTAAAGTTAAAGCGATTCAGTTAGGCGAAGAGCAATTACAATCAGCATCAACAGAGCAAAGTATCACTTTGTTGCTAGAAGATGAAATCGACACCTCACGTGGCGATATGATTGTTAAATCGAGTGAAGCACAAGAACCTGTAAAACAAATCAGCGCCTTTGTTTGTTGGCTATCAGAAACACCAATGTCAACGGCTCGCACTTATGTCGTTCGTCACACCACGCGTGAATCAAAAGCCAAAGTTGCCTCTATTCAATACAAAGTCGATGTAAACACACTAGAGCAACAAGCAACAACTGACCTCAAAATGAATGATATTGCGAACGTCACATTTAAATTAGCTCAACCATTGATGGTAGATAGCTATGATGTCAATCGTGCTACTGGTGCTTTTATTGTGATTGATGAGAGTACAAACAACACAGTTGGTGCAGGCATGATTATTTAACATCTACACACAAAAAATCCATTAAAATAACGTTTTAGCTTTTAAAGCTGTAAAGGAACAAACAAATGACTTATGTCGTTACCGAAAACTGTATTCAATGCAAATTCACTGATTGTGTTGATGTATGCCCTGTAGATTGCTTTGTAGAAGGCCCTAACTTTCTAGCAATTAACCCTGACGAGTGTATCGATTGCACACTTTGCGTAGCAGAGTGCCCAGCTGAAGCTATTTTTGCTGAAGATGATGTGCCTGCTGACCAACAGGAATACATTGCATTAAATGCGCGCTTAGCAAAAGTGTGGCCAGTAATCACCTCTCGCAAAGCCGCGCTTGAAGATGCTGAAGCCATGAATGGCGTGCCAGGTAAACGTGATTTATTGATTGAATAATTAAATCGATCTTAATAAAAAAGGAGGCAAATGCCTCCTTTTTTACTTAGTATAGACAACACATCCTCACGTCTTATTACATGCATCAGCCACTTAAATATCTGCAGCATTACCCAGTGCATCTGCAAGAAAAAATTAAACAGTTGCACGACAAAGATATGCTGGGCGATTACATTACGCAGCGATACCCACAGCCTCACTACATACAAACCGACAAAGCACTTTATCAGTACAGTAACGAGATTCGGCAAGAGTTCTTACGCAACACCCCGCTACTCGACAAAGTGCATTACGACAACAAACTGAGCATAGACCATCATGCACTCGGGCTAAATACAGCCATTTCACGCGTTCAGGGCGGCAAACTTAAAGCAAAAAAAGAAATCAAAATCTCTTCATTCTTTAAAACATCACCTGCTGAATTCTTACGCATGATTGTGGTGCATGAACTTGCCCATTTAAAAGAGCGCAATCATGACAAAGCGTTTTACCAGCTCTGCCAACATATGGAACCCAATTACCACCAACTTGAGTTTGATTGCCGCGTTTACTTACTATGGAAAAGTAGCCAACCTAATACAAAATAAGTCTGGCTTATTAATACAAACTCTTTGAAAATGAAGATCCGCAGCTTTTACTAGTAGACGAAGATTCCCACCGGTCGAATATATCTCTTTCATACTCTTTGCCGTGTTTCGATTCCAAAAATGCACGTACTTCATGCACATCTGCAAAGCCATTTTTATCGGTATCCATTAACGCAATATTGTCTTCAACCGAAGGCCCACGATATGGCGGCTCATTATTGGCTTCTGTGTCCGCAACAGCAGTGCTTGCGAAAAAATATATCGCAATCATAAAGCACGTTGCTTGCCTGAAAATTTTCACCATATTCATCACAGTCATCCTTACATTCTTAAACTTGTGACTCATAGTAAAGTCAGAAGTGCCATTTATTCTGTGACTTAGGGCACATATCGTATCGATTCTTGCGCAATTTTTACTTTCCATTCTGCAGGACCAGAGACATGAACTGAAGTGCCCTTAGAGTCTACCGCCACCGTCACCGGCATATCTTGTACAGTAAACTCATAAATAGCTTCCATACCTAAATCTGCAAAGGCAATGACTTCTGCTTTTTTAATAGCTTTACTGACCAAATAAGCCGCACCACCCACAGCCGTTAAATAGACGGACCGATGTTTAGCTATTGCATGAATCGCCGTCTCGCCCCGCTCAGCCTTGCCGACCATGCCAAGCAATCCAGTCTGACTAAGCATCATTTCAGTAAAATCATCCATACGTGTCGCCGTCGTAGGGCCTGCTGGCCCCACCGCCTCATCACGCACGGCATCTACTGGTCCTACGTAATAAATAAAACGATTGGTAAAATCTACTGGTAACTTTTCGCCCGCAGCCAGCATAGTAGCAATGCGCTTATGCGCGGCATCGCGCCCTGTCAGCAACCTTCCTGAAAGCAACAATGTTTGGCCAGGCTGCCAAGTTTGAATTTCTTGTTGCGTAATCTCATCCAAATTCACGCGCAATGCAGTCTCACTAGGTGCCCAGTCCACTTTTGGCCAATCCTCTAGATTAGGCACTTCAAGCTCGGCCGCACCATGTCCATCCAATTCAAAGTGCACATGCCGTGTTGCAGCGCAATTAGGTATTATGGCCACAGGTAAGCTGGCCGCGTGTGTAGGATAATCTAAAATTTTGACATCCAGTATTGTTGCTAGGCCTCCTAAGCCCTGCGCACCTATACCTAAGTTATTTACTTTTTCAAAAATCTCTAAACGTAATTCTTCTATTCGATTAGTAGCACCTTTGGCTTGCAATTCATGCATATCAATAGGTGCCATAAGCGACTCTTTTGCCAGCAACATGGCTTTTTCTGCCGTACCTCCAATACCAATACCCAACATTCCTGGTGGACACCAGCCAGCACCCATAGTAGGCACCACTTCCAGTATCCAATCCACAATGCTGTCATTAGGATTCAGCATTGCCAGCTTGGCCTTATTCTCAGAACCACCACCTTTTGCAGCAATGCTTACTTCCACCTTATCACCTGCCACTAAGGACACATGCACCACGGCAGGCGTGTTATCTTTAGTATTTGTGCGCTTACCGGCAGGATCAGCCACCACTGAAGCGCGTAACTTATTCTCTGGCAACAAGTAGGCGCGACGTACACCTTCATTCACCATTTGCTCCACATCAAGCGTCGATTCCCATCGCACGCCCATACCCACTTTAACAAAGGCTACAACGATGCCAGTATCTTGGCACAGTGGTCGCTTGCCCTCAGCACACATACGTGAATTGGTTAAAATTTGTGCAATCGCATCTTTAGCCGCTGGCGACTCTTCGACCTCGTAAGCGCGACCTAAAGCCTGAATGTAATCAACAGGATGGTAATAGGAAATGTACTGCAAAGCATCTGCAATGCTTTGAATAAAGTCTTCTTGTTTGATAATGGTCATGTTCGACAAATATTATGTAATCACCATGCATTCTACGCTTTAATCATAACAAGAACATCAGGACTAAATAGGTTAAAATTATGGAATATTCAATAGGAACTTTCTATGCCACTTACCACCCTCAACGCGCTCTCTCCACTCGATGGTCGCTATCAAACAAAATTAGATGCCTTACGTCCGTATTTCAGTGAATATGCACTGATTAAACACCGCGCTTGGGTGGAGGTTGAATGGCTAAAAGCGCTATCCGCTGCAACTGATCTAAAAGAAATTGCAAAATTCAGCGCAGCAACCATACAAGAATTAGATGCCGCCATTGCCAACTTTAGTGAAGATGATGCCGCACAAGTAAAAGCCATTGAGGCACGCACCAATCACGATGTAAAAGCCCTTGAATATTGGCTTAAAGAAAAGTTCGACAGTAACCCGGAGGTTAAAAAAGCCAGTGAGTTTATTCACTTTGCCTGCACCTCTGAAGACATCAATAACTTATCTCATGGCTTAATGCTTAAAAGCGCGCGTGATGCAGTCATGTTGCCGTTCTTAGGCAATTTAATCGTACGTTTAAGCGAGTTGGCACAACAACTGGCAGATCAACCTATGCTTTCACGTACGCACGGTCAAACCGCCTCACCTACCACCATGGGTAAAGAGCTGGCCAACGTGGTGTACCGTTTGCAACGTCAGCAAACGCAGCTCAAAAACAATGAAATACTAGGCAAAATCAATGGCGCTGTTGGCAACTTTAACGCTCATCTATCTGCTTATCCAACATTTGACTGGGAAAGCTTTGCTAAAGGATTTGTAGAGTCTTTGGGGCTCACTTACAACCCAATGACCATCCAGATTGAGCCACATGACTACATGGCCGAGCTTTACGACACACTCGCTCGTATCAACACCATTTTAATTGACCTTAACCGCGACATTTGGGGTTACATCTCTGTAGGTTACTTCAAGCAAAAACTCAAAGAAGGTGAAGTTGGCTCTTCAACCATGCCGCACAAGGTTAATCCAATTGACTTCGAAAACTCCGAAGGCAATCTAGGTTTAGCTAATGCCGTATTGCGCCACATGGCAGAAAAATTACCTATCTCTCGTTGGCAACGTGACCTCACGGACTCGACAGTGTTAAGAAATATGGGCGTAGGCTTTGGCTACACCTTACTTGGCTACGACTCATGCTTGCGCGGCTTGAATAAACTCGAAGTCAATCCGGTGAAACTGGCAGAAGATTTAGACAACAGCTGGGAAGTATTAGCCGAGCCAATTCAAACCGTGATGCGCCGCTACGGCATTGCCAACCCTTATGAGCAACTCAAAGCTTTAACTCGCGGTAAAGGTGGCATCAACAAAGCTTCATTGCACGAATTCATCAGCACGTTAGAAATCCCTGCAGACGCTAAACAAAGCCTGCTAGACATGTCGCCAGCGAACTATATTGGCAAAGCGGTTGAATTAACTCAGCACGTTAAATAGACACTTCCAACATGCCTGAAATTCTAGTTCTCTACTACTCTCAAGGCGGTGCGGTACGCGAAATGGCGAATCTCATCGCACGTGGAGTTGAAAGTGTGCCGAACGCTAAGGCACGCGTTCGCACTGTGCCTAAAGTATCCGCTAATTGTGAGGCAACAGAGTCTGACATTCCAGCCAGCGGCGCACCGTATGCTGAACTGCAGGATTTAGAAGAGTGCGTAGGTGTAGCATTAGGCAGCCCTACCCGCTTTGGCAACATGGCAGCTCCTATGAAGTATTTTCTCGACGGCACAACAGCACTATGGCTAAAAGGTGCGCTCATCGGCAAGCCCGCGGCAGTTTTCACTAGCAGCGGCTCCATGCATGGTGGTAATGAAACTACTTTGCTGACGATGATGTTGCCGTTAATGCATCATGGCATGTTAATGGTAGGTTTACCCTATTCAGAACCTGCGTTATCAACAACCAATACTGGTGGCACGCCTTATGGAGCAAGTCATATTGGTGGCGCCATGGATGACAAGCCTATTTCAGATGACGAAAGAAAACTCTGCTTAGCCTTAGGAAAACGTTTAGCTGAAACTGCACTGAAGCTTTTGGCATGAGCCTCGCCTTAGAAGCCAGACAATTTTTACGCAGTACGCATCGCGGAATTCTTTCAACCCACTCCGCAAAGTTTGATGGGTATCCGTTTGGTTCAGTTGCCCCATTTGTTTTAGATCACGATTGTCAGCCCGTAATTCTTATTAGCGACATTGCTGAACACACGAAGAACATTGCTACAAATCCAAAAGTCTCACTATTGGTGTTTGCTGGTGATGAAGACTTACAAGCCAATGCGCGTCTCACCTTAATTGGCAATGCCATTAAAACAAACAAAGATGACGCAAATCTACGTGCACGTTATTTGCGTTATCTACCACAAGCTGCCAGTTATTTTGACATGCATGACTTTAGCTTCTACCGCATTGAAATTACGCAAGTACGCTACATTGCAGGCTTTGGAAAAATGGGCTGGGTGACTGGTAGCGATTTATTAAGCGACAATACTGTTAATACTTCGCAGTTGGCTACCCTAGAAACATCAATGATCGAACACATGAATGCAGACCACGCCGACAGTCTGATAGCTTATTGCAAACACTTTCATGCTTTAGATGCCATCAATGCAAAAATAATCGGTATCGATAGTGAAGGCTTTGACGTGTCTGCTGAGCTTGTAGCAACCGCCAATCAACCACTAACGCTGCGCTTTAAGTTTGAACAACCCATTTATGATGCTCAATCAGCGAGAGCAGCATTTGTCAGCATGTCAAAAGCGGCAAAATCATGATTAAAAAGTTACAGTTCGGCACTTCTATCAGCTTGATTGCGCTGATATTACTGACCTTAGCATGGGAAACTGTTTTAGCACCCTTTAAGCCAGGCGGCTCTCTATTAATATTAAAAACATTACCCCTTTTATTACCACTGTTTGGCATATTGCACGGCAAACGCTACACCTACAAGTGGGCAAGTATGTTTATATTGCTCTATTTTATGGAGGGTGTTGTACGCGCTTGGTCTGACATTGGACTATCTGCACAACTGGCTTTTGCTGAAGTTATCTTATCCGTATTGTTTTTCTTCTGTGCTATTTTTTACGCCCGCCTCACTCGCGAACAAACAAGCACTAAAACACCATGAAGACCACACCAAATAAGCTGTCTTACACTATAATTTAATTATGAAAATACTATTAGTCAGCCTCGTATGAAAATACTACTCTCCAACGATGATGGTTATTTTGCACCCGGGCTCAACATACTGGCCGCACACATTGCAAAACTTGCAGACATTACCGTAGTGGCGCCTGAGCGCAATCGTAGTGGCGCCAGCAACTCACTCACTTTAGACCGCCCTCTCAGCGTCAAAAAAGCCACCAATGGCTTTTTTTATGTCAACGGCACACCCACCGACTGCGTGCACATTGCGCTTACAGGCTTAATGGATGAAATGCCAGACATGGTGATTAGCGGCATCAATGATGGTGCCAATATGGGTGACGACACGATTTACTCAGGCACGGTGGCTGCTGCAATGGAGGGCTATTTGCTTGGCATTCCATCCATCGCCATTTCGATGACGCAGCATAACGCTACTCATTTTGAAACTGCGGCAAAAGTAGCCGTTGAACTGGTGGAACACTTTCAAAAAACCGGATTTACATCTACTACATTACTGAATGTTAATGTGCCGGACATTCCTTACCATGAGTTGCAAGGTCGCGTGGTAACTCGTTTAGGCAAGCGCCATAAAGCAGAGCCCGTTGTGCAACTTAAAACACCACGCAATGAAACCGTATATTGGGTAGGTGCAGCTGGCCAGCCTAACGATGGTGGCGAAGGCACAGACTTCTACGCCACGGCCAACAATCAAGTTTCCATCTCGCCCATTCAAGTTGATTTAACTAATCACTCGCAATTAGGCGAAATCAATGACTGGCTAAAAAGCGTATAAGGATTAATCAATTGGCCATTTTAAAACCCAACTCACAAACTGGCATCGGCATGACCTCACTACGTACACGCGAGCGTATGTTAGTCCGTTTGCGTGAACAAGGCATTAAAGACGAAGTTGTGCTTTCTGCCATTGCTACGATTCCACGCCATATATTTGTTGATGAAGCACTCTCGATTCGTGCTTATGAAGATGTTTCCCTGCCCATTGGTTTCGGTCAGACCATCTCACAGCCTTATATCGTAGCACGCATGTCCGAGATTTTAAGAAATGGCCAGCCTTTACAAAAAGTTCTGGAAATCGGCACAGGTTGCGGTTACCAAACGGCCGTTCTTTCAAGGTTAGCAAAAGAAGTCTATTCGGTTGAACGTATCCGCCCACTGGTCATGAAAGCACGCGGACATCTCCGTGAACTCAAATGCGTGAACGTAAAACTAGACCATGCTGACGGCAATATGGGACTGCCAGACTTAGCTCCATTTGACGCTATTATCGTTACCGCTGCCGCCAGCCATATTCCACAAGATTTACTTGAGCAACTTGCCGTGGGGGGACGTTTAGTCATTCCCGTAGGTACTGACGACCAAATCTTAAATCTGGTTGAACGTGTTTCACAATCAGAATATCGCCAAACAAAACTAGAACCAGTGAAATTTGTACCCTTGCTAGGTGGCGTTAGTTAGCAATGAAATTTCTTTGTTTTTTCTTGATGACACTGTTTTTGGCTGCCTGTAACAGCAACCCGCCCGCACCTGTAATAGATAGACTACCAGCCACTAAAAAAACATCCTCTACAAAACCTGCCGCCCAAAGCAAAACCAACACTTCCCGCCCAACTTATAAAGCAGGAGATTGGCGCCCAGATAGCTATATCGTAAAAAAAGGTGACACTCTATTCAGTGTTGGTTTAGAGCACGGCTACGATTATAAAGAAATCGCACAAGCCAATAACATTAGCGCGCCTTACACCATTAAAGTTGGGCAAACGCTCAAATTCACTGCTTTAAAAGATAAACCTAACGTTGAAAATAAAATAGAAAACAAACCCAACGAAGATGGTGTTACTACTTACCCGATTAACAATGACGGACCAAATACTAGCACTCCCGTTGTCCCCTCCGTTGCTGCTATTAGCGAACCAAAAGCCATACGTGAGCCCTATAGTGAAGAGGCTTTTAAAACACCATTGCCCGCAGCTAAACCAACAGAAAAACCAACGCTAACCAGCAAACCAGTAGCAACTAAACCAATAGCCGAAACAAAGCCAGAAACAAAAGTAGACGCTAAACCTGAGACTAAAAGTAGTGCAGAGTCCGCAGAAGACATGGATTGGGCATGGCCAACCAAAGGCCAAGTTATAGCCAACTTTAATGACGCTGGCAATAAGGGCATTGATATTGCAGGAAAATCTGGTCAAGACATTGAAGCCGCAGCCTCAGGCAAGGTCATCTACAGCGGTTCAGATTTACGTGGTTACGGCAAACTCGTCATTATTAAACACAATAGTACCTATCTCTCTGTTTACGCACATAACAGCAAGATTCTAGTGAAAGAAGGACAGCAAATTGGCCGTGGCGAAAAAATTGCAGAAATGGGTAATACTGATAGCAACACCGTAAAGCTACATTTTGAGATTCGCCGACAAGGGAAATCTGTTGATCCAAGTAAGTATTTGGCAGCAAATTAAGTACATATTCTAAAGAGCAGGGAGTGAGATATGGCTAAAAATAGACAAATAGATCCCAACAAATACAGCAAAAACAAAGACATTCAACCTGAAAGTGGTTTAAGTGTTTTTTTATCTGCTGTTCGAATGGGATTAATGCTGATTGGTATCGTAGGTATTGCGATGGAGCTATTTCGTGATGATGGCTGGCTTAAAGCCTTATTAGCTAAGATATTTCAATCCACCACCAACATGCTCGCCATCCCAGTGATTATCTTGGTTCTATGGTTAATCAACCGCATTACTACCTCACCCAATAAATCAGAAATGGCTAAAGGCGGTGATTTGCCTATGTACATCATGATGGCATTTGGGGCTTATTATTTATTTAGACTGGCGACGACTGGAAGTCTCTAGTTATCAATAAGCTGTAATTAAAAAAAGCGGCTTATTCACACGTGAAAGCCGCTTTTTTATTACAAAGATTCGCTATTATTTTTTTGCCTGATCTGCGTAATAAGCATGCACCGCAGTCATATCAAAGTCACGTGCCCACTTGATAATTTCATCAAAAGCTGGCGCACCAATTTCACCCACCTGAGCATGAATACCAGCCTGCTCACGAATAACTAAAATGCCTGGAATTTGATTCACTTCAAAATAGCTACCAATTTCAGGATCAGTTTCTGTGTTTACCATACCAAATACGATGTCTGGATTAGCCGCCGCTGCTGCCTCAAACGTTGGTGTAAAGTCTACACAAGGTTCGCACCACGGTGCCCAAAAATCAACGATTACAAAATTATTATTTTCGATTGTTTCTTTGAAATTCGCTTTATTGAGCGCAACGACTGCCATAGCTATGTCCTAAATTGATGTATTAGATTTGAAAAACAGCGTAAGTTTAGCAGAGGCTGCCATTTAAGTTAAGGCACTTTAAACACTTACTCGAATCACTTACTCGAACTTACCGGTTGACCCCATTGCCCAGCAAAGAACAACTCATTGAGTTGACGACGCGTTCGTTGAGCTGTTTCACGCGTTAAAACTTCACCTTCCAAAGTTTCGATTTGTGCAGGATAACCGATTGAAATTATTGCCATCAACGTATATTGCTCTGGAATAATAAAACTTTGCCGTGCTGCATCAGCATTAAAGCCGCCCATTTGGTGCGCCATCAACCCCATACTAGTCGCCTGTAAACACAAATTCTCTACAGCGGCCCCTGTGTCATACTGTGCCCAACGATTAGGTTGCTGATTATGCTGAAACAAGCTATCAGCACAAACCACCAACAACACCGGTGCATTAATTGCCCAAGTTTGATTGCCAGGTGACAAGCAATCAAAAGCTTGCTGCCAAGATTGTGGATCAGTATTTTTATTTAACACCACAAAACGCCAAGGCTGATCGCCATAGCAAGAAGGCGCCCAACGCGCAGCCTCTAACATCGCAATCATTTGTTCATGACTCACAACTTGACTGTCATCATAGGCCCGGCCACTCCAACGGTTGGCAATTGTATCGTTGATGGCCACTTGGGTAATTGCTGGTTTTTGCATAATTTGATTATCTTAATGGTTAGATTATGTTGAAGTCTCTTGAAACATTTGTTAAGTCCGTTTCTAGAGTTTTATTAATACTTTAAAACGTGTACATCGCAGTTGCCCAGAAGACCTCTTTGTCACCTTTACGTGCTGCGTTTGTTGATGCTTTTGTTGTACCGTAAACATCATCTTCCATAAACTTAGCGTACTCCAGTTTGCCTGTGATGTTCGCTGCAAATGGATAAGTCACACTTGCATCAAACTCCGTACCGTAATTGTCGCTTAACTTGCCAATAGATTGAAATTTTTCTTCTGACTTAAATACATGATATTCAGCATACAGTTTAGCTTTTTCGATACTACCGGTAAAAGTCACAAAGGTATCTTTAATGCCTTGACGAGGTGTTGCTAAGAAGTGATCTGCCCAACCTTGAAATAGATGGTTTGTGCCCAATGGTGTTTGAAATGCATATTTGCCATCTTTGCTAGAAAGCACTTCTTGGTCGATTCGAAGCGACCAAACGTCATAGGCCACTCCACCACCCAACTTGAAATAATGTGCGTCAATCAGTGGACTGCCACCTGCATAATCATCTTGTTTTGCATATTCAGCGGTGTAAAGCACTTTCCAATCATCACTAACTTTACGTAAACCATCTAAACGTACGCCGAAGGTTTTGCTACTCGCATCAGTTTGCGTGGGATTTATATTGGTAGCAGATGCAGGTGCATCACTACTACCACCTAAGCCATTGCCGCCTTGGGTTGCAGTACTGCTAACTACACTTGAGTTGCCACCATTTTGGCTCAAATTAGCAACATCGATTAAATACCCGTAACCAACCAATGATTCACTAGGGGATATGCGATATTTCGCATTGACGATATCAATATTACCTTGACGTAGCTGGGTATTAATTTGACGCACTTGCTCAAAATGAGCAGCAAAGATTTCGGTATCAGGAATGCTTTTATTTAATACTGACACACCATCAAATACTTGCATATTCTGACGGAAGGCAATGTCACCAATAAAGCGTACGTTGTCTAGATTGATTTGTTGACGACCTAAACGTAGTTTGGTGTTTTTAATACCAGTCCAATCGACATAAAGTTGGTTAATGTCAGTGAACCCAGGGTCAACAATGTTTGGATAATTGCTTTTACCCGCTTCAGTTAAATTATTGCGTCTATCGTTAAAACTGTCATTAACCTCATTCACATCGGTAATTTGTGCAGCAATACTGAAATTATAAAATGGCGCTGTTTGCCAACCAATTAAACTGCGTAGCGTAAAAGCATGTGCAGTATCTAACTTTTGTGTGGCGCTTTGAAAGGCCTCTTGGTCAACGCTTTCGTAACGCAACCTAAAATTGGTCATTGACTTACCATTTTTGATTGAATCAATAAAAGTAGATTCAGTTTCTGCCATTGTAGATTGTGCTATGACGGTCAATGTGAAGGCTGCACAAGCCATTACGACATTTCGTTTAAATGAGGTGTTCGGTTTCATAATTGATGTTTTTTTGATTTATAAAATATAAAAGACTATGACGTAAAACAATATTATCTAAAATTAGCGCCATTAGCACAGCCATGTTTTTTTGTTTGCCGCCCACACCCATTTACATGCCATACATTAAGTCATATAACACGTAGGTAGTTTGAAGAAGTTTAACTTGTGGAAGAATTAGACGAGACTTTAATTATGCACCTAAAAGTGCTATTAACGCCTCTTATTGAAACGCATTTATTGACTCAATTTAATAAAGCAATTTTTCTAGTGCCTCAATAGCTACCGGTTTACTAAATAGATAGCCCTGATAATTGGAACAGCCGTTATCAAAAAGAAATTGTCTCTGTTCTTCTGTTTCTACGCCCTCAGCAATCACATCCAATCCTAAGCTGTGCGCCATGGTAATAATAGTCAGCACAATCGCTCTATCACTGAAATCTGTAGCAATGTCACGCACAAAGGACTGATCAATTTTCAATTGATTCAGCGGTAACAATTTCAAATACTGCAAAGAAGAATATCCCGTACCAAAATCGTCTAAAGAGAATTTAATGCCTATCGATTTCAATGCATTCATGGTGTCGATAATTTGCTCAATATTTTCCACCAACATACTCTCTGTTAGCTCCAACTTGAGCAAATCAGGTTTGATATTATTCTTGAGCACAGCCTCTTGTACTTGTGCAACAAAATCAGGCTGCCTAAATTGTTTTGCGCTCACATTTACCGCCAACACCAAGTCACGCGTGCGTTCATCAAGCTGCCAAGCGCCAAGTTGTTTGCATGCAGCATTTAAAACCCATTGACCCATAGGCAATATCAAATTAGTTTCTTCTGCCAAAGGAATAAAATGAAATGGAGAAATCATGCCACGGGTTGGATGACGCCAGCGAATAAGAGATTCTGCACCAATAGGCTTGCCGGTGTGATCAACTTGAATTTGATAGTGCAATTCAAATTGCTGGAGATCTAGCGCTTTTCTAAGCTCGCGCTCCAAGTCAACTCTACTGTTAATAGCCTCTTGCATATGCGGATCAAAAAAACTTACCCGATTACGGCCAGACTTTTTGGCTTGATACATTGCAATATCAGCTTGTTTTAGCAACTCATCTTGCGTAACTTTCTGATCACTAAACAACACCACACCAACACTCGGCGTATTTTGATAGTCATGTCGCCCCAGCTGATAAGGCTGATTAAGCAAGGCAAGGATTTTTTCAGCAATGGTTTCAGTTTGTGCAGCGGCTTCTAGCGGGTGCTCACTTAGACCCTCTAACAGTAAAACAAACTCATCGCCGCCAATACGGGCAACGGTATCACCTTGACGTACACAACTAATTAAACGATCAGAAACCTGTTGCAACAACACATCGCCAATATCATGACCTAATGAATCATTCAGTGTTTTAAAGTGGTCAAGATCTAAAAATAATAGTGCGCCATGACTTGCGTTACGCATGGTATATGCGAGTGCTTGATTCAACCTATCGACAAATAGACGTCTGTTAGGTAGGTTAGTAAGAGGATCGTAAAAAGCCAAGTTATAGCTTTTTTCTTCGGCTTTTTTTCGAGTGGTAATGTCATGCACACTACCTTCATAGTAAAGAAATGTTCCAGTCGCATCGTATACCATGCGCGCATTTTCAGAAATCCAGATGGTGCTACCATCTTTCTTATAAACTTCATACTCAAAGCTTTCCACTCGACCGTTAACTGACATGGCAACCACAAATTCATCTCGCCGTTGCGGCAAAACATAAAGCTGCTGCTGAATATTATTAAGTGCATGCTTCAACTCATCGGCAGATTCATAGCCGTATATACGCGCTAATGAGGCATTAACTAGCAAATACTCACCGCTGAGTGTCGTTTGAAAAATACCTAAAACCGAGTTTTCAAAAATTGAGCGGTACTGAAATTCAGTTTCGCGTAAAGTATGTTCGTAATTTTTGCGTTTACTAATGTTTTGAATATAGCCTTCTAACGCTAATACTTGACCTTTTTCTCCATATAAAGCATTACCACGCTCAAGCACCCATACCACGTGGCCATCCGCGTGCTTAATACGATATTCAAACTCAAAAGTAGAGCCTGAGGCAACAGCTTCAGCAATGGTGTTACGTACAAACTCTCTATCATCCTGATGAGTGACTTCCTCATAAGAAATCATCTTGTTATACATTAAGTCCTGCGGCTTGTAACCTGTTAAGCGCTCAGCTCCTTCACTTGCAAAAATCATAGTCCAATGTTCATCGTATAAATTGCAATACACCATGCCTTGCAGGTTATCAATGAGCGAATCGAGCACGAGCCTATGGTCGTACTTAAACGCTTTAACATCTTCTGCCGTTAGTATGGTTTTGCTGAGTGGACTCATGGTTTAACTTACTGACTTACACCTATTTAAGCGCCAATCTTTTGAGTGGCTTCGCACGTTGAGTAGAATCACCTGTTTCATCTAACTGAAACACGCTTACTGCATTCATTAGCTCATCGGCCTGCTCCATTAGTGATTCAGCTGCTGCTGCCTCTTCAACCAATGCAGTATTTTGCTGAGTTACATCATCCATTTTCATAATCGCATCATTCACTTGCTCAATACCGATGCTTTGCTCTTGTGATGCTGCAGCAATTTCACTAATGATGTCAGACACACGTTTCACTGATGTGACGATTTCTTGCATGGTATTACCAGCATTTTCAACCTGCTTAGTACCTTCAGCAGTTTTACTTACAGAATCCGTAATCAGCTCTTTAATTTCTTTAGCAGCAGATGCTGAACGTTGTGCCAGATTACGCACTTCACCCGCCACCACCGCAAAACCACGTCCTTGTTCACCCGCACGTGCAGCTTCAACTGCAGCATTTAGGGCAAGAATGTTGGTTTGGAAGGCTATGCCATCAATTACACTAATAATATCTTCAATTTTCTTAGCACTTTGGTTAATCGCATCCATGGTTTCAACCACTTCAGCAACCACAGTGCCACCTCTAACCGCAACACCTGAAGCTGCACTGGCTAATTGATTCGCTTGTTTAGCATTATCTGCGTTCTGTTTAACTGTAGATGAAAGCTCTTCCATGCTTGCCGCAGTTTTTTCAAGTGAGGCTGCTTGATTTTCAGTACGGCGAGATAAATCTGCATTACCTTCAGCAATCTCTCTTGATGCAGTGTTAATGGTTTCCACCGCCACTTTTACCGTAGAAATTGGACGAACAACCATTTCTAATGTCTCATTCATGCCATCTACAATCTTACGGAAATCACCCTCATGGCTTTCTGCATCAGCACGCACACTAACCCTACCATCTCGAGCCGCATTAGCAAGCATTTGCGCGTCATCAACTAACGCATTTATAGCTTCAATACAGGTATTTAAGTTGTCCTTAATGTTATTAAAGTCTCCGTTGTAGTGTGCAGTAATTTTGGCCGGAATATCCCCACGGGCAATATCAGCAACGCTACTGGCCGCCATATTCAGCGGACTTACCACGGCATCTAACGTAGCGTTCAATCCTTCAATCACTCTACGATACTCTCCAAGATGCTTATTAGCATCAGCACGAGTTGTGAGCACACCTGCCGCTGCATCTGTTGCAAGTAAATTACCATCCGACACCAATGCCTTAATGGCTACCCCACAGGCATTCAGGTTAGTTTTAATAATATTAAAATCACCCTCATATTGGCTGGTAATTTCATCTGGAATTTCACCTTTTGAAAGTTTATCCACATAATTTGCCGCCATATTCAAAGGATCAATTACCGCTTCCAACAGCTTATTCATACCTAAACTAATCTCACGCATTGCACCAGGCGCTAAAGTAGATGCATCAATCCGTTTAGTCAGATTACCCGCTACGGTTTGCGCGATAAGCTCCTCAACTTTCTGCTCAGCCACAACTTCAACTGTACGATCTATCCACTGCGTCATACGCCCTAAGTAACTACCATCGACTTCGTCATGCACAGGGTTCAGGAATAAACGCAGATGATGACCAGCATTGATGGTGTCAATTTGTTTAGGCGAAGTGAGGTCTTGCATAAAGTTTTCACGGTCAGCATCATTCTCTAAATAAGAGCCGATAGCGGTTCCCATCATGTTACTTACAGCAAAACCAGGCATACGTTTAGCAATGCCGGCTCTCATGCTTTCGAATAAATTAACTGCGGCCTTATTCATGTAGATGAGGCGATTTAAATCATTTGAGACCGTTACTGCCATCGTCGCATTATCTAATGAAGCTTTAATACGATTTACGCCACTTAAAGTTTCAGCATTTTCAAAGTCCAGTCTAGATTTAAGTGCGCGGTAACAATCAATCACATCAGTTAATTCGTCACGATGACTGCCTCGTTCCACCACCTCGGTTGCAGTAGCTTCTTGAGCTGTTGCCAACAAGCCATGACTCAAAGCTTTTAAACGCGGAATAATCGCTTTATTAAGCCTCCAGCCAAGTAATGCAGAAGTTGAAAGCCCCAATATTAAGAATATAATTGCTTGCTGTAACTTAGATTTATACTCAATTTGCGCCGCATCATATTCTTCACTAGCCACTTTTAGTTGCAAATTGATCAGTTCAGTAATTTTGTCGGATATAGGATCAATCGTTGGATATAGCTCTTTGACCGTAAATTCGGCGATACGGTCATGATCTTGACTTTTTAAAATGGATTGCAAGGTACTGGCAGCTGCATTAGCTTTGGCAAATAAAGGCACCGCCTCTGCGGCCAGTTTACTTTCTTCTGTTGTTAAATAAGTGCTCGTATAGGCTTTCCATTGCTTATCTACTTCTTGTAGAGCATTCGCCACATTGGTTTCACCTTGCGCCCAAGTCAAGTTGCCATTACGCACTTTATGTGAAGTATCGACAATATTCACGGCGTACATATCAGCAACTACCTTAAGCTGCTTTAACGGAATGACACGGTCTTTATATACGGTTTCCAGTTTCTGGTTGCTGGATTGAATACCTGATAAACCACCATAACCCAAAAGTAAACTGACTACAGTTACCACAGCAAAAATAGACAAAATCTTGCCGGACAACGAAAATGTATTCATAAAATTACTGGCGCGCAATTTTAAAGTACCCACTAAACCTTGCTTGCCAGTGAGAGACTTATACAATATGAGCGCGTTATCAATTTGCTCACGTGTTGCTTTTCTGCGCAAAGAAACATACCCAACATGCTCGCCATTTTCACGAATAGGTGTAATACAAGCATCTACCCAATAATGGTCACCATTTTTACAGCGGTTTTTAACAATCCCAATCCACGGACGACCAGCTTTTATCGTTGACCATAAATCCTCAAAAGCCTCGGCAGGCATATCTGGGTGACGGACAACATTTTGGCTTTGCCCGATTAACTCATCCTCAGAAAAGCCACTAACATCCATGAAGTCACGATTGATAAAGGTGATATTTCCTTTTAGATCGGTCTTAGAAACAATACTGGTTGTTTCTTTAAGCTCGAGCTCACGCTGCGTCACTGGCATATTAATTTTCATAATACTTTCCTAAGTATTTAAGTTTTAAATTAGGCTTTTTATCAATAAATTGAAGGCAAACCATATTAGTAAACGCAAAATTTATGCCAAAAAAAAGACGCCCTGATAACACGACATTTTTAATAATAATGTCGTGTTATCAGGGCGTCTTTAGTATAAAAACAGTAACACCTTAAATTAGGTGCGCATTGGTTTGGTGCAACAGTTAAATACGCGCTTTAAATTGGTGCTTTATTTGATTCACTCTGCTAATGACCTACAGATCAAGGGGTTATCAAAAAAAACAAATGCATTGCAAGCCTTCTGGTGGATCGGTTTTTATAAAGTTGGATAATCCGTATAACCTTTTTCTGCGCCCCCATAAAACGAACTTGAATCAGCTTCATTGAGTGGTGCATCCACCTTAAATCGCTCAACCAAGTCCGGATTCGCAATAAATGGCACACCATAAGCCACAGCATCGGCATGGCCACTTGCGATGGCAACATTACCACGCACTTTATCGTAGGCTAGATTTGCCATATAGGCTGATTTACAGTGTTTACGCAGTTCTACAAAATCAAATGGATCAGCAATTCCGCCACCATGAATACCCCCCTCAACCACATGCAAATAAGCCAAATTAAATGCATTTAAGGCATCTGTCACATCATTGAACAGGGCTTGCGGATTGCTATCTTTCATATCATTGAATGGATTGACTGGAGATAGGCGTACGCCTACTTTACCTGCACCAGCCACAGCGACTACCGCATGAACAACCTCCATTAACAGACGCGCGCGATTTTCAATGCTGCCTCCATAATGATCAGTGCGATGATTAGTGCCATCACGTAAAAACTGATCTAGCAAATAACCATTGGCGGCATGCACTTCAACGCCATCAAAACCAGCGGCCAAAGCGCATTGGGTTGCATGTACATAATCCGCCACAATACCTGGTAACTCAACCGCATCTAATGCGCGTGGCTCTACATAATCCACCAAGCCTTGATAAGTAAAGGCCTGACCTGCTGGTTTAATCGCGGATGGTGCCACTGGTTGCGCGTTGTTAGGTAACAGGCTTGGATGTGAAATGCGACCTACATGCCACAGTTGAATCACGATTTTTCCGCCTTTAGCATGCACCGCATCCGTCACCTGCTTCCAGCCGGCCACTTGCGCATCGTTATAAATACCGGGTAAAGCAGGATATCCATGTGCCATAGCGGAAATAGGCGTAGCCTCAGAAATAATTAACCCTGCTGAAGCACGTTGCTCATAGTATTTGGCGTTAATGGCTTGGGGCACGCCACCCTCTCCCGCACGGTTACGTGTTAATGGTGCCATTACCATACGATTGTTAAGTTTTATTGCACCTAGCTGAACTGGGCTAAATAAGTCGAGCGCCATATTGTTCTCCGATTGAATGAATCATGTTTTTTGAAATTATTGCCTGAAAACTTGTTATTTAACTGCTTGCTTCACGCCCTCAATCAATAGCGTGACTTCAATATCATCCCCTACTGGCGCACCTACTTTACTCGCCCAGCCAAAACCATAATCTGAAGCTTTAATCATTGTATGCGCCTCTACACCTGTGCGATAGCCACCCCAAGGATCAGAACCAAAACCCAGCACCTTGAATGGAAAAGAAATCGTTTTTGTCACGCCATGCAAACTAAAATTACCCGTTAACACACCCTCTGTAGCCGAATTAGCTACCACTTTGGTGCTCACAAAAGTCATTTCACCAAATTTAGCGGCATGTAAATATTCTTCCTTTTTAATATGCTCGTCACGTTTAGCATGGTTGGTACTCACACTCAGCACATTAATCTTGGCTTCAACACTAGAATTTTCCAAATGATCTTTATCTAATAGCAGCTTTCCAGTGATATCACTAAAAGTACCAGAGGTTTTTGATGCCACATGACGAATCGTCCAGTTAGCAAAGCTATGGGCATTGTCAATGTTATAAACCTCTTGACCAGCAACTGCTAAACCAGAAACCGCCAATAAACTTAATGCAATGATGCTATTTTTCACCTTCATTTAATTACTCCTTAATTTAATTAATTTCATTTTAATCCTTACTCATACAAATACTTTTAATGCTGATAATGCCTCGCAAACGGCAAATCAAACAACAACATTTCAGCATCAAGCTGCGCAGTAATTTCAATATTTTCAACACCATCAATCATAGCGGCATCACCCTTTACCAAAGTTAATCCATTCAAAACAACATGACCTCTCGCAACCTGCAAATAAATGCTACGACCAAGCTGCGGCCTATAATCTAATTGGTGACCTGCATTCAGTAGCGTTGCAAATAACGCCATATCCTGATGCACCAATAAAGAACCATCACGTGCGTCACGCGAAGCAATTAAACACCACTGATTGGTTTTATTTGCTATAGCAAAATGCTTCTCTTCATAACTAGGCTTAATGCCTTCAACCTCTGGTAACAACCATATTTGTAGCAGATGTGCTGACTCTTCATTAGACGCGTTAAATTCGCTATGTCTCACACCAGTACCTGCACTCATACGCTGCACATCACCTTCACGAATCACAGAACCATTCCCCATACTATCCTGATGACGTAATGCACCTTGTAGCATGTAAGTCACGATTTCCATATCACGGTGCGGATGCATTCCAAAACCTTGAGCCGGAGCAATCACATCTTCGTTAATAACGCGCAACACTGAATAGCCCATGTAAGCTGCATCGTAATATTGAGCAAAAGAAAATGTATGGTAGCTATCAAGCCAACCATGATTGGCGTGTCCTCTGTCCATAGACCTGCGTATTTGTATACGTTCACCACTAGAATTCATATAACACCTTCTGCTTATTCAATTTTATTGAATCAATGAATAAACCTAATATTTATTGGATTTTTGAATATTAATCAGATTACCTCTATACTGATAGCGAATAATTTTGCAAATATTGTTCAAAAAAACTGATAAAGAATATAATCAAAAAAACATGAGCATTAAACTTTCACTTGAATCGCTAGAAGTATTAGACGCCATAGCCCGCAAAGGCAGCTTTGCTGCGGCAGCAGAATCCTTATTCCGCGTACCCTCGGCTGTAACCTATACCGTACGTAAACTGGAAGAAGACTTAGGCATTAGTCTATTCAATCGTAGCGGCCATCGCGCAGAACTCACTGAAGCAGGTGCAGAGCTATTACGAGAGGGCCGAAATTTATTGAATGCTGCCAATGAACTGGAATCGCGTGTTAAACGAGTAGCCAATGGCATCGAAACTGAACTGAGCATTGCCATCAACGATTTATTTAAAATTACTGCGCTATATCCAATACTGCAAAAATTTTATGCTCAAAACTTTGGCACACGCATCAAACTCCTTAACGAAGTCTATGGCGGCAGTTGGGATGCCTTAACTTCAGAGCGTGCAGATATTTCAATAGGCGCACCTGGCGATTCACCTCCTGGAGGCGGCTACATCACAAAAGCTTTAGGTATTATAGAATTTCACTACACCGTCGCCTCCAGCCATCCTTTAGCCAGCCTTGCTGAACCATTACAAAACTCTGACATTTTACGGTATCGATCCATATCGGCCGCCGATAGCTCACGCAATTTACCCCCACGTACATCAGGCATCTTATCTGGGCAAGACGTACTCACCGTACCTGACATGCAAGCCAAATTGCAAGCGCATATCGCTGGTTTAGGTGTAGGCTATCTGCCAAAAAAAATGGCCGAACGTCATGTCGCGACTGGCGAATTAGTCATTAAAATAGTCGCAGAACCAAAACCAGAAGTCACCAGTTACTTGGCATGGCGAAGCAAGGGCGGCAAAGCTCAGCAGTGGCTACTTAACGAACTAAAGAAGATGTCGCTTGATAGCTTGATAGCTTGATAGCTTGAAATGTGCGAACCAAAAACAACCTTAAGAATAAATTTTATCTGTATCATCGTGTTTTAAAGTCATGCTTTGAGCCATATAAATAAGATGAAAAATATTACAGATGCCATCATTGCCAAAACCAGTGAAGTTATTTTAGGTAAAGACCAACAAATCAAGCTCGCACTGGCCTGTATTTTAGCTAAAGGGCATTTACTCATAGAAGATCTGCCTGGTATGGGAAAAACCACCTTAGCGCACACACTAGCGCAAGTGCTCGGGTTACAGTTTCAACGCTTGCAGTTCACTAGCGATTTATTACCAGCCGATGTCCTCGGCGTTTCTGTTTACGACAGGAATACTGCAAATTTTAAATTTCACCCTGGCCCGATATTTACTAATGTTTTACTTGCAGACGAGATCAACCGCGCCACACCTAAAACACAAAGTGCCTTACTTGAAGTAATGGAAGAGGCTCAAGTCACAATAGATGCTGTAACGTACACACTTCCTCAGCCATTTTTTGTCATCGCCACGCAAAACCCGAGCTCGCAAATTGGTACATTTGCGTTACCAGAATCTCAGCTTGACCGCTTTTTAATGCGTATTACTTTGAATTACCCTGACGCTGCGTCTGAACGTAAATTATTACAAAACAACGGTGGCCGAGATCAGCTAACAAAGCTTAGCGCGGTGATTGATAGTAAACAATTACAAGATCTTCAAGCCTCAAGCCAAGAAGTGTACGTTTCTGATGCGCTACTGGATTACTTGCAAGCCATATTGAAATATACGCGGCAATCTGCGCAGTTCAATGCAGGGCTTTCTCCTCGTGCGGGCCTGAACATAAAACAGTGCTCACAAGCTTGGGCGATGTTAGATGGTCGAGATTATGTGATTCCTGAGGATATACAGGCGATATTGCCTAGCGTGGCCGATCACAGATTAATCAGCAATAGCACCTTAACCAGTAACGCAGATAAAATTGAAACGCTACTTAAAGCTGTTACTGTTTAACAGACGCAGAATTTATTCTTTAAATTCATAAACCATCACATAGCATGGCTAAAGGCTTAAACCTACCAAGCAACTTCAAACTCACCTCGCCTAAAAGTTGGTTTCGAGTCAGCACAACCATAAACTCAACCACCATTTTGAGCCGTAGATATATTTATATATTACCAACACGTTTTGGTTGGGTATTTGCATTATTACTGACAGGTCTGCTTACCAGCTCGATTAATTACTCCATTAGTCTCGGCTTTGCCATGACATTCTTATTAGCAGGACTAGGTGCCGTTAGCATGCTACATACCTGGCGCAACTTAGCAAATTTAAAAATTTCTAAACTTACGACAAAGCCAGTATTCGCTGGTGAGCATGCTATTTTTAAATTCGGTGTAAATGAAGAAAGCAATCGCGCACGCTATAGCATTTTTGCTAAATTTTCAGAACTAAAAACTGACGTACAAGACCTTGCCGTATTTGATATTGCCGCTTTGGGTGAGACGACATTTGAATTATCAATACCGAGTCAAAAACGTGGCTGGCTAAAAGCACCTCGTGTTACTTTTAACACCGAGTTTCCGGTGTCTCTTTTTTATGTTTGGGCATATGCCGAAACCGAAAACCAATGCCTGATTTACCCTAACCCTAGCTTACACAACCTCATATTACCCAGCACAGATGCAGATGAATCATCTGGTCAGCGACCTACAACTCAAGGCGATGAAGACTTCTCTGGGCATCGAAATTATCAATTTGGTGACTCACCAAAACGCATTGATTGGAAAGCCTCTGCACGTGAACAAGGTGTATTAATCAAACAGTTTCAAGGCGAAGCTAGTTCGGCACTCTGGCTAGATTTTAACGCAACCACGGGTAACAACATTGAACAACGTATCAGCCAACTGGCAGGTTGGGTGGTAGAAGCCAAACGCTTAAATTTAAAGTATGGTCTACGCATACCTAAACTAAGCATTAACCAAAGCAGTGGTGATAGTCATTACCATCAATGCTTAACCGCACTGGCCTTAATGTAATGGTAAGTCCAACTACTATGCACGCTAAAAACAGTATGCAACCTGGCATGCAGGCGACTATCTGGCTTCTGCTATCTCTGAGCATTACGTTCACAATTTATGCCATCAATTTAAATTATTGGGTACCAGTCTGCTTTGTGATGTGTGCAATTTGGCGATACCTCATTGAAAAAAATAACTGGGCATATCCAAAACTTTGGCTACTGCTACCCATAACAATGGCTGGCAGTGCTACTGTTTTAGCCAGCTATGGATCACTATTTGGCCGCGACGCCAGCAGTGCTTTACTTGCAGTAATGATTTCAATGAAACTATTGGAAACCAGAACAAAGTCCAGCTTTATTGTGATAATAATTTTGAGTTACTTTCTCACCATCAACACCCTGCTCTTTACACAAGCAATTTGGGTATTTATTGCAATACTATTTGCTTTATTGGGGCTGACAGCATGCTTAATTTCGGCGAGTTATCAAAGTATGCAGCCTCAAAGCAATGGCACTCAAACATGGAAAACTCCTGCGAAACTAGCAGGTAAATTACTCTTGCAGGCCTCGCCTATCATGTTGGTATTGTTTGTACTTTTCCCACGTATCCCAGGCCCCATTTGGGGGATTCCAGAAGATGCATATAGCGGCATGACTGGATTGTCTGACAGCATGGAATTTGGCAACATCAATCAGCTGAGCTTATCTAGCAAAGTAGCTTTTCGCGCTAAATTCAACTCAACCATTCCAGCAAACAATCAACTTTATTGGCGTGGGCCAGTGTTGTGGCATCAAGAAGGCCGTCGCTGGACCATGATGAGTGACAAGTTGCATTTATCCACCGAATCTATAGAAACTTATGGTGACGCTCAAGATTACACCATCACACTCGAGCCACACAATCGCAACTGGCTGTTAATGCTGGACATCCCCAATCCAACAAACCACCCTCTACCGCCAAATGCCTCAATAAGTCATGATATGCAAGCATTATCTAAAGAGCCAATACGCACGCGGATACGTTATGAGGGACATTCTTACCTACATTACAAACTAGGCGCTGCGCTGAATGACTACGAACGCAGCTTGGCCCTACAACTGATGGATGATGAAAATCCTAAAACACATCAATTGGCTGCCAAATGGCTAGATCAAAAAAAGTCGCCTACAGAAATTATTGAACTGGCACTCAAAATGTTTCGGGAACAACCCTTTGTTTACACGCTCGCGCCACCTATTTTGGGTAAAGACCCCGTCGACGATTTTTTATTCAATACCAAACGTGGTTTTTGCGAGCACTATGCCAGCAGCTTTGTCACGCTCATGCGCGCAGCCGGTGTACCTGCCCGCATAGTTACAGGCTATCAAGGTGGCGAACTCAACCCCAACGGCAATTATCTTATTATTCGTCAATCTGATGCGCACGCTTGGGCTGAAGTCTGGTTGGCGAACCAAGGATGGGTGCGCGTAGACCCAACATCCGCTGTATCACCTGATCGTATAGAATCTGGCATTGCATCAGCGCTGCCAGATTCAGATTTATTACCGCTACTTTCCCGACAGGATTATCCTGTATTGAAAAATCTATACCTCAATTGGGATGCTGTGAACAATGGCTGGAATCAATGGGTATTAGGTTACGACAAACAAAAACAACTCGAGCTACTTAAAAACATCTTGAACGACAATATTGTGTGGGAAGACCTAGGTTTAATATTAGTCGGCACTATGATTATGTTAATGCTATTTATCAGCTATTTTTTACTGCGCAATAATGCAACAACAATAGACCCTATTAAAAAAACGTACCAACAGTTTCTTAAAAAACTAGCTAAAGTAGATGTTATAAAATATGCACATGAAGGTCCAATGAGTTTTGGCGAACGTGCAGCCAAAGCATTACCAGATCAGTCTATCGAGATTCTTGAGATATCAGCGCTATACTCCTCAATGCAATATGAACGAATTGAAAAAGCTGATTTGAGTAAAAATACTATAGACAATAGACGCGGACTAAACCTGTTTAAACAATTAGTTAAAAAATTAAAGCTACCATGACCAACGCTTCAATAAAGCCAGTTAAAGAAAATCAGACTGCGGATGAGTTCTATATGCAACTTGCTTTAGACCTTGCAAAGTCAGCCGCTCAAGCAGGGGAAGTGCCCGTAGGCGCCATCATCGTCAAAGATGGTGTCATTATTGGTCGTGGCAGTAATGCACCTATTGGCAAACACGACCCAACGGCACATGCGGAAATTCAAGCCATGCGAGATGCTGCACAACATTTAGGCAATTATCGCTTAGTAGATTGCACACTGTACGTCACACTAGAACCCTGTGCAATGTGTACTGGCGCCATTCAGCATGCGCGGATTTCCAGACTGGTTTACGGCGCAAGCGACCCTAAAACTGGCGCCTGTGGTAGCGTGGTCAATTTAATGGCTGAACCCAAACTAAATCACCATGCGAAAATAACAAGCGGTGTTATGGCTAATGAATGCGGCACTACTTTAACGACATTTTTTGCAGCAAGACGTAAAAAATCAACTGAATAATTAGTTTCCATAAAACGATAATCCAGACATGTCATCCGGTTTAAGCCAAAAGACGTTAGGTCTGGTGCAGGTAATTTAAGCAATCACTTCAATGGAGGTTTTATGAAAAAAGCTTTTGTCATCTTATTCAGTTTTGTTGCATCAGCCACATTAGTCAATACAAGCTACGCTGATACAAGAGACCCTCACATCAACAGGCAGCAACATCATCAAAATAAAAGAATCGCCAATGGCGTTAAGTCTGGCGAGTTAACTAAAGATGAAGCCAAAGAGTTACGCGCTGATAGAAAGGCAATACGTGAGGAAGAAAGAGCTTACAAGGCTGATGGCAAACTCACAAAAGAAGAGCGCACTGATTTACGACAAGATTTACGTGAAAACAGCAAAAATATTTACGAAGAAAAGCACGATTCAGAGAAAAGAGCTCGTAAGCACTAAAAGCATTCTCAAATAAAAAAGCCCATCAAATTGATGGGCTTTTTCTTACCTGAATGAACAGATCTTAATCATCACTACCCATTAAGCCCATCAACAACTGCAACAAGCTGGTAAACAAGTTGTAGATGCTCATATAAAGACTCAACGTTGCCATGATGTAATTGGTTTCGCCACCATTCACAATGCGACTTACATCAAACAAAATAAAGCCTGAAAACAGCAGCACGCCGATTGCTGATATCGCCAACGCCATGATTGGGATTTGCAAGAAGATATTAGCCAACGAAGCAACGATTAACAAAATGATGCCTACCATCAAGAATTTGCCCATAAAGCTAAAATCTTTTTTAGTTGTTGTTGCAATACCTGCCAAAGTTAAAAAGATAATGCCTGTGCCACCCGCTGCCAAACCAACGATTTGGCCGCCATTACGCAAATGCAATGCATGTTGCAAAATTGGACCTAACATCAAACCGAGTAAGAAAGTTAATCCCAACAATAACACCACACCAAAACTGCTATTGCGATTTGCTGCAATTGCCGCAAACATACCGTAAAGCACAACCATGGCACCAATTGCGAAAATAAACGGATGCTCCTGTGCAAAACCAAAACTCATGCTCATACCCATCATCGCGCCAATCACTGTTGGAATGAGCGTCAAACCTAACAAAGCGTAAGTGTTGCGTAACACTTTATTGGTTACTTCTACTGATGATTCTGAACGACCAAGAACTGGAGTATTGTCAAACATTGATGTTTCCTTTAATAAATATGACTACGGATATTAAGATAGCGACTAACTCAATAAGTTTCAAGTGCTTAATTGTTACAAATTGCACGTTTATTCAACGTTTTGCTTTAAGCAAACAACTCACCCTCTGTAACCCCCACCTGCGCAACATGATGTACCGCATGTACAAACTCAGCGCTTTCATGCAACTGATCTAAACTTGGCGGATGTTTATGTCCGTGCATGCGGGCTAAACGACTTATACTCTGTGCGGAAATTGTCCATTTCAGATTTGCCAACAACTCATCTGCCATTGCAGGCTGGTTACACAACAACACCATATCGCAACCTGCGGTTAAAGCAGCCAAAGCACGCGTAGTCACATCACCACCCGCAGTTGCGGCTTCCATACTGAGGTCATCACTAAAAATCACACCATTAAAACCTAAGCGCTCACGCAATATTTTTTGTAACCAGCGTGATGAAAAACCTGCGGGTTTGTCATCCACTTTAGGATAAATCACATGCGCCGGCATAATGGCAGGAATACCATCATCAATCAGCATTCTGAATGGCTGCATATCATTTTGCGCAATCTGATCAAACTCGCGATCATCCACTGGCATACTGACATGAGAATCTGCCACCACAAAACCATGTCCAGGAAAATGCTTGCCCACAGCGGCCATGCCCGCTTTTTTAAGGCCTTGCATTAAAGCAAAGGCTAAATCATTAATAGCTCGTGCCTGCAAATGAAAAGCACGATCTCCAATCACCAGACTATCGCCATAGTCCATATCCAGCACTGGCGTAAAACTAAAATCCACGCCATGTGCGCGCAACTCTGCAGCCAAAACCCACCCTGCCTCAGTCGCCAGTTCTTTGGCTTTTTTCGGATTTACATCCCAAATCTTGCCAAACTCACGCATAGGTGGAATTTTAGTAAAGCCCTCTCTAAACCTTTGTACACGCCCACCTTCGTGATCTACAGCAATCAACAAAGGTGGCTGGCGAACCGCATGAATACTGGCTGTCAGAGCCTTTAATTGTGCATTATTCTCATAATTACGTTTAAATAAAATCACGCCACCGACTAAAGGGTGCTGTAAACGGCGAATATCATCGGCAGTTAATTCTGTGCCGACAACATCTAACATAATGGGACCTAAACTCATGAACACTCTTTCTTAATCTGTTTTTCTAACATCAAGCTTATCACGCAAATAATCGCCACCTAGATTAATGGCTAAAATCAAACTCATCAAGCTTAACCCAACAATCAACACATAGTGCGGTGCAACTAACATATAACGCACAGCATCTCGTAACATTGCCCCCCAAGAGGCATTCGGAGCTTGTATGCCCAAACCTAAAAACGACAAACTGGCTTCTGCAATCATCACACTCGCTAAACTGTACGTCGCCTCCACCACCAGAATTGAAGCCAACAAAGGCAAAATATGCTTAAAAATCAATCTAGGCACGCTCGCACCTAACGACTCTGCCGCCAATACATGCTGCCGATTACGCAAACCCAGTGCTTGACCTCTAGTCAAACGCGCATAGCTCACCCAACCCGTTAAGCACAATGCAAGTATCAAGTTACCTAATCCCGGCCCCAGTACCGCAGCAAAAGCAATGGCTAATAAAATGCCAGGGAAAGCCAAAAAGATATCAGTCACCTGCATTAGTACGCGGTCTACTCTACCACCATAAAAACCTGCAAACAGGCCAACTAGAACGCCAATGACCATAGTCACCAATGTCACCGTAATCGCCACTAAAAAGGAAACTTCTACGCCACGTAATAATCTCGCCCAAATACTACGCCCTAAATCATCAGCACCCAGCCACAACTGGGGATGAGGCGAACTTAAAATCGCATTCAAATTAATTAAATTGGGATTGAGATGAAACAGACGACCAAACACAACCGCACATAACCAAAATACCAAAATAAATAGCGCAAATTTTTTCATAAGTATTAACTGGAAAACTTGACTCTAGGGTCAGCCAAGCGATAGACAAAGTCCGTCACTTGATTGACCAATACATAGCTCAATGCCACCACCAAAACACAAGCTTGTGTTACAGGGTAATCACGCTTTTCAATACTTTCCACTAGTAAACGACCAATTCCATCCCAGCTAAAAATCGTTTCGGTAATCACCGCGCCAGCGAGCAAACTTCCCATTTGCAGGCCAACAATGGTAATAATAGGCAACAAAGCTGCACGTAGTGCATGCCGTAAAATCACACTAGATTCAACCAAACCTTTAGCGCGTGCCGTTCGAATATAATCATCATTAAGCACTTCGAGCAAACTAGTGCGCGTCATACGCGTCAGAATTGCACTCAATCCAAAACCCAATGTCATAGCGGGTAAAACAATGGAAGCATTCGACTCCATACCACTTACAGGTAGCCACCCCAGCCAAACCGCAAAAATCAACATCAACATAGGCCCCAACCAAAAAGCTGGCATGGCCGACAATCGCACAGAAACAATCGTCACTACATAATCCTGCCAGTGATTAGCCTTAAGCGCAGCATAAACCCCCATGGGAATACCTACACTCAAACCAATCAACAATGCCATACCTGCCAATTTCAACGTAGCTGGATAACGTGTTTTTATAAGTTCAATAATCGGCGTTTTAGTATGAATAGATAGCCCAAAATCACCGACTGCAAGTTTTGATATATACGCGCCAAACTGCTGAATTAAAGGCTGGTTTAAACCTAAGTCTGCACGTAATTGAGTGCGATCTGTAACCGATGCCGATTCCCCCAACATCACTTCTACGGGGTCGCCAGGCACAAGATGAATCAACAAAAAGGTAAGTAGCAATACACCAAAAATAACCGTCAAAAAACCGCTCAAACGCTTAAGCATTCACGTTATCCAAAATTTGTACGGATGTACCCACATCAACAAGTTCAAACAACTCAAGAATATCGACGTTGCGCATACGAATGCAGCCATGAGAGCAGGGTTTCCCCATAGGCTCCTTGTCTGGCGTACCATGAATGTAGATATACCGTTGCATACTATCTACATTGCCAAGTCTATTTACGCCAAGCTCACAGCCAGATAACCATAAAATACGCGTCAATATCCAATCACGTTCAGGAAACTCAGCCATTAGCTCAGGCGTACAAATTTCACCTGTAGGCCTACGCCCAACAAATACAGAATTTACAGGCTCATCTGCGCCAATTTTGGCACGAATAATATGCTCACCCAAAGGAGTGCAACCACTGTTTTTCTCGCACCCCACGCCGTTAGCTGCAGAAGAAATACTGTATTGAGCCTTTACGCCGCCCATACAGTCAAATAGCGTAAGCAACTGCTGTGGAATAGAAATTTCAATGCGCATCTTTTTTTACTTTAGCTAAATCATCCCAATTTCCATCGGACTTTGGTGCGTAATGATGGATACCTTTACTCATCGCCACAAACTGACCTTCATACCATAAAGGAATATACGGCAATTGTGAATGTATACGCTGAGTCACGGCAGGCCAATCCTCTTTTCCCAATAATTCATCAAGCTCCGCATCCATGTATCGACCCCGATTAAAACCATTTGGAGGCATACTGTTTGAACCAAAAGCTTTTGTGTAAATTTCTGGTGTTTTAATGCCTACCCAAGTTAAGCCATAAAGCTGAAAGTTACCCTGCTTCACATCTTCAAAAAACGTACCCCAATCTAAACTACGGATTTCCAACGCTATTCCTGCCGCCTGCATCTGCGCTTGCATAATCGTGGCAAATCGCACACGTTGCGCATCTGTAGATGTTTTGTACACTAAATGCAAAGGCAACCTCACTCCAGCCTCCAATAACAGCTTCTTGGCTAATACTGGATTATAGTCATAAGACAGCAACTCCGCCGCACCTGCATTGGTGTAATGCTCTGGTGGCAATATAGCTTGCGCTTTGCGGGTGTTATTAACCATGACCTTTTGTATAATCGCCTGCCGATCAATTGCATGAGCAATCGCAAGCCGAACTTTTGGAGTTTTCAGCACTGGATCTTGCATATTTAAGCCAAGATATGAAAAATTAGCTCCATTGCCACTCACCACCGTGAGCTCTGACTTTGTTTGCAAATGCTTAACCAACTCAGGCGGCAAGTCTCCCTGCAACATATCTACCTCTCCATGTAGTAGTTTTAGCACGCGGACCGTTGGGTCTTTTACTTCAACCAAGCGAACCAACTGCTGATCAACAATCCGCTCTAGAGTTAACTGCTTACCCCAAGATACAAATTTAAACGGCCCACTTCCAATAGGGGCATGAGAAAAATCATGCCCTGCTTCAATCAATTCTTTAGGTAAGATTCCTATAATTAATTTAGCAATAAATTGCTGATCAGGCTGCTTAAGATAAAAATCCAGTGTTTTTGTATCAAGCACTTTAATTTGCTGAATATTGGCAAACTCAGCCGCATGCGGTGAGCTCTTTAAAACCTTAAATGACTCATAGGTTGCAGCCACATCTGCGGATGTTAATTGACTGCCATTATGAAAAATAGCTTGCTGATCTTTCAACACAAATCGAAACTGGGTTGGACTAATGCGCTTCCAATCGGCCACAGCAGGTTGCAACTTCGATTGCTCATCAAAATCTACTAAAGGTTCATACAACAAACGGTTAACACGCTCAGACGCCGCATCCGTGGCATATCGTGGATCTAAATTAAGGGGTGCTTGCGCTATTGCAAACACTATGGGAGATTTCGCGGAATGTGGTGAGTCACCCTTGTTACAAGCTGTTAATAGACTTAAACAAACCGTTAGTAATATAGATAAAAACTTCATGGAATTGGAGTTTACTTGATTTTTAAACACTCGCTCTATTCGAATCATCCAAATAACCGCAAAAAGCTAGATCCGATTTAGAGATCAAGATTACTTAAATTCAAAAAATCCGAGTCAAATTTAAAGAGTTTGAGTAATTATTAAGACTCTAATTGATATAAATCAAATTCAACACCATAAATCACACAAATTATTGACACCAAAACGGTGCATGCATTATTTATATCCACTATAATTGCGGGCAATGCGTCAAATTGTCACACATAGAGTTTCACAAAGTTTTATCTACTTAAGTACTAACGGGGGGAATAAATGCAATTCTTAAATACAAAATCAACTACGTATAGCGATGGTGTTATACGTCAGTTTGCAATCATGGCCGTAGTATGGGGCGTGGTTGGCATGTTGATGGGCGTTGTTGTCGCCTCTCAACTTGTTTGGCCTGAACTCAACTTCGGTTTACCTTGGACTAGTTTCGGTCGTTTACGTCCGTTACATACCAATGCAGTTATTTTTGCATTTGGTGGCTGTACATTATTCGCTACATCTTACTATGCGGTACAACGCACATGTCAGGTGAGCTTGTTCATGCCTAAACTAGCCTCATTTACCTTCTGGGGTTGGCAATTAGTCATTTTAGCTGCAGCAATCTCATTACCTTTAGGTTACACACAAGGTAAAGAGTATGCAGAACTAGAATGGCCAATCGACCTTTTGATTGCTGTTGTTTGGGTTGCTTACGCAATTGTGTTCTTCGGTACAGTTGGTACTCGTAAAGTAAAACACATCTACGTAGCGAACTGGTTCTTCGGCGCATTTATTATCACCGTAGCTTTACTGCACATTGTTAACAGTGCTGCAATCCCAGCTGGCTTAATGAAATCTTACTCAGCTTATGCTGGTGTTCAAGATGCGATGGTGCAATGGTGGTATGGTCATAATGCTGTAGGCTTCTTCTTAACAGCAGGCTTCTTAGGCATAATGTACTACTTCGTTCCTAAACAAGCTGGTCGTCCTGTTTACTCATACAGCTTATCAATCGTTCACTTCTGGGCATTGATTTTCACTTACATGTGGGCGGGTCCTCACCACTTGCACTACACTGCTTTACCTGATTGGACTCAATCATTAGGCATGACGTTCTCATTGGTTCTTTTAGCACCAAGTTGGGGCGGTATGATTAACGGTATGATGACGATGTCAGGCGCATGGCACAAATTGCGCACAGACCCTATCTTGCGCTTTATGATTGTTTCATTATCTTTCTACGGTATGAGTACGTTTGAAGGTCCAATGATGGCAATTAAAACAGTGAACTCGCTTTCACACTACACTGATTGGACTGTAGGTCACGTTCACTCAGGCGCTTTAGGCTGGGTAGGTATGGTTTCTATGGGTGCTTTGTACTACATGGTTCCACGCTTGTTTGGTCAAAAACAAATGCACAGCATTAAAGCCATTGAAGCTCACTTCTGGTTAGCTACAACAGGTATTGTGTTATACATCGCTGCACTTTGGATTTCTGGTGTGATGGAAGGCTTAATGTGGCGTGCTATTAACACAGACGGTACATTAACTTAT